>NZ_JBAWTG010000118.1:0-13979 GCF_037106235.1 Methylobacterium nigriterrae
TTCCATCAAGAGCCTGCGCTTGAGACTGGCGCGTGCACTGGTCCTGTCCCTTCACCGATGTCCCTGCTGCCATCGCTCGTTTGTGACACAGTAGTACTAAGTGCTTGACTCAAAAGGGAGCTGGCGGGTCCCTTTTGGGGTTCATCCGCACTTTTGGTGCTGACGGCGTGTTGCGGGTCGATCAATGTCCCTGAACCGAGTTCTGGCTGTTGATCAGGCAGCATGGAGTCGCGCTCGTTGGCGAAAATGTCGGATCAACCTATCGATCAAGCAGTGATGTTTCGACGACCGGGCCCGCTCGAAGCAATGATGGTGTCATCGCATGAACATTGATGTGCGGTTGTTCGATGTCGTCGCAGGCTTTGCGTAGGATTGATCGGATCGTCTGAGCGCAGCGACCGCACCTCGGACTACAGCCCAGACAGGCATAGACCTGCGCGGGAGTACGCGGACATGACGCGCTTCCCCGCAGGCAGGCGCGCACCTCACCATCCGAGAGCACGTTACAAGAGCAGATAATCATTGGAGGACGATTCCTGGACAGCCATACCCAGCGTTGCGGGAAGGGAGCGGCCTAAAATTTCAGAAAGCTCGCTTGGCAAGCGCGATGGCCAACGTGCGATGACCGGTATTACGCGGTCGAGACAGCGACGCTCTTCAGAGCGCCGCGGCCATCACACGAGCGCAAGCCCGACCGCAACGAACACGAGAATGAAGGCTGCGCTTCCGAAAAGCGTCGCGATATGACGCCAGCCCAGCGACATAACGGACCGTAGCGACGTATTCAGCCCCAATGCGGCGATGGCGAGCAAGAGCCCCCACGTTGAAAGCGAAACCAGCGCTGACTTGATGGGCTCGAAGAAAGGTGCAACGATCGTTGAGTTCTGAGAGATGCTGTTCACGACGCAGAGGGCGAGGAACGCGAACGCAAACATCGGGACGGGAACCTTGCCGGTCTCCGATCCCATGCCTGCCTTCGAGAAGTAGAATCCGACCGCCAGGACCACGGGCAGAAGGAGGAAGACCCGGAACAGCTTCACGATGACAGCTGCATTCCCTGCCTCGTCGGAGATCGAGTAGCCGGCCCCCACCACTTGAGCGACGTCGTGGATCGTGCCGCCGAGAAGGATGCCCACGGCTCGATCGGTGAAGCCGAACCAGTGTCCCAAGAGCGGATAGAGAAGCATGGCGACCGTGGCGAGCAGATTCACGCCGATGACCACGAACGCGACATCGACATCCTTCTCCTTGTAGTTGGGCACCACGGTAGAGGTTGCCAGCGTGGCTGACGCTCCACAGACCGCCGTCGCCGCCCCCGCCAGAGCCGCATACATCGGCGACTGTCCGAACACCTTGGCGAGCGCAAACGACGAGATCATCGTGCCGGCCATGGCGAACACGACAACGAGGGCGGCTCCCAGGCCGAGATCGAAGATGTCCCCGAGAGCGATTTTGAGCCCGAGCAGGGCCACGGACCAGCGCAGCAGGACCTTCACACAGAAGCGCATCCCCGGCTGGAACAGGGCGTGACTGGCTGAACGGTGAAGGAGGATGCCGAGCAGCAGTGCGAGCACCATCGTCGGGAGCGGGAGGGCCTTCGGCAGCATCGGTTGAAGCCAAGTGCTGACGATCGCGATCGCGGCAGAAAAGATCAGGCCCGGAGCGATCTCATGGAAGACACCGAAATTCGGTGCTGCTCCGGAAGCTACCGGCGTGGCAGAATTCGACATGCACAGGGTCTCCCCGAGGCCTGGGGCCATCCGATCCGGGTGCTTTCCGAGACCGCACCGCTGAACCAACTGGCCAGTGTAGTGCAGGCGCGAAGGTCAAAACCGACGTGCCGCATGCCATTGCTAGCTGTGATGGGGACGAGCTTCTATTTGAGCGTCGCTCTTTGCTGATCGACAGCCTCTATCACCATGCTGCGACGTGCACCGCCCGACCTTTCTGCGTGCGGCTTCCTGACCTCAGATCGTCATCATCGACCGTCGCGGCGGCGCGCGCGGCTCAAAGGCTGTAGGCACCCGAAAGTTAGTATTATCAAACAATTGCGCTGTCCGGCTGCGTTCGGCGGCCGCGCCTACACCTCCGGCTCGGATACTTCGGAGCGGCCCCGGCGTGCTGAAGCAGACCCGCGGGAGGGCCTCTGGACGGCACGTACAGGTACACCGAGGGCTATCGATCGATAGCGACTTTTAATTAGTCCGGCCCCAAACGCTGGGCCATCCTCACCTTCAGCGATGTCAGGAAACGTCCTGCACCGTTCTTGATCGACGCCCGAGGCGGCTTCTAGGCCAATCGATCTCTGACAGTGCGAAGTGTCCTGGCTCGAAAATCTTCATCTGCCACGCGGGGGCGACTTCCTGTCGCCGCGCCAGGCCAAAGATGAGCGATAACCGCGAGGAGGAATTCGATGCCGGCCAGAAACTACAAGCAATGGACCGCGAACCCACCCCTTCAGCAGGGGGAATGGATCGACAGCCGGCTCTACACAGACCAGGCGATCTTCGATGAAGAGCTGGAGAAAATCTTCAAGCGGACGTGGATTCCGGTCTGCCACGAGTCGGAACTGCCGAAGCCCTACGACTTCCGCACCACCAGCATCGCCAACGAGCCGGTCGTCGTCTGCCGGGGACCCGATAACGTGGTGCGCGCCTTCCTCAACGTCTGCCCCCATCGCGGCATGATCATTGAGCGCCGACCATCCGGGAGCTTCTACGAGGGGCAGCCCTCGGGCAACCCGAAGCGGATGACCTGCATGTTCCATGCCTGGCAGTTCGACATGAAGGGCAACTGCGTCTACGTCAGCCGCGAGAAGGAAGGATACCAGGACCGCCTCTGCAAGGAGGATGTGGGCTTGCGCCGACTGCGCTGCGAGGTGAAGTTCGGCGGCTTCGTGTGGGTCAACCTAGCCGACGATCCCGTGCCGCTGGAGGACTGGGCGGGAGCGCCGTTCGAATGTCTGCGCAAGACGCTCGATGCGGAGCCCATGGAGGTCTTCCACTACCACAAGGCCATCGTCGACACGAATTACAAGCTCTGGCACGACACGAACTGTGAATTCTACCACGACTTCATGCACTATCATAACCGGGTGACCGGCTTCAACGATGCGTACTTTGCCAGGAAGAACGAGTCGTTCGACCACGGACACATCGTCGTGGGGACCTTCGAGGTGAACTACGACCAGTACGAGGGCTTCGAGAGCCGGGCTGGACTGTCGTTCCCCCACCTCCCGCCAAACCAGTGGTACATGATCGACCTCTTTCCGGGGATGAATTTCAATCTTCGCGGCTCGGCACTGCGCTGCGACGTCGTCACGCCGCTCGGTCCCAACAAGACGATGATCGAGTTCCGCGGGCTCGGGCTGAAGCGCGACACGAAGGAGGAGCGCCAGACCCGGATCAACCACCACAACTCGATTTGGGGGCCCTTCGGCCGGAACCTGCACGAGGATCTGATCGGAGTGCAGGGCCAGGGCACCACAATGCGGCCCGGCTCCGAGCCACGGCGGATCCTGCACGGCCGGCAGGAGAACCAGACCATCCACGACGAGAACGGCATGCGGCACTACTACGACGAGTGGGGCCGGTGGATGGATCGCCTGCCGAGCGATCCGACCAAGCCCTACATTGCGCCGACTGCCGTCGCGGCAGAGTAGCCACGATCCCGGCGGCCGGCGGGCCCTGCGGCTCCGTCGGCTCCGACCAAGAAGCGCGCGGCGAACGATCTCGGCCCACACGGCCTCGAGACGCTCTCATGACCGAGGCGCACGACCGATCACGACCCGGTCCGAGCGCCGGCGCTGAGCAATCCGATGGACCCCAGGAAGGATGCGGCGATGGAAACCTCAATGTTGACCGGCGGCGCTGGGCAGGTCGGTTCGTACCTCGACCAGCGGCAGGGACTGGCGCGCGACGCCGTCTACCAGGCGAGCCTGATGCTGGACGAGCAGCGCTGGAACGACTGGCTGGCGCTCTGCGCCGAAGATTTCACCTACGACATCAAGTCGTGGAGCCCGGAAATCAACTACGACATGACCTACCTTCATGCCTCGCGCAAGGATCTCGATAGCTTGATCCGCCTGCTGCCGAAGCACAACACCGATCACTCGCCGCTCACGCGCCACACCAGCGTCTACACCGTCGAGCTCTCTTCCGACGGCACGACGGCACAGGTGATCTCCTCGGTGGTGATCTTCCAGCACCTGCTCGACGGCACGAACTCGCACATCGACTCGGGCGAGAGCCGGCTCTTTCTGGTCGGCAAGTACTACGATCAGCTCCGGTTCGAGGAGGGGGCGGTCAAGTTCACCGCCCGCGAGCTCAGGCTGCTGAACAGACGTCTCGACAAGGGATCCCACTGGCCCCTCTGAACGCCTGTCGCGGCGTCCGTCGGGCCCACTGGAACTCACCGTCCCTTCGCTCGTGCGTGCAAAGCACCAGGGCTCGCGTTGTGAGCCCTGCTTACTCGGATGAACCTGTTCTCCAGAATTGGCGGTTCCCATGAGCTGGAAATACCTCTGCGATGTCTCCGAAGTGAGCAGTAATTCGCTGAAGCTCGTAGACGTCGACGGCATCAGAATCATCGTCGCGAACTACGGCGAGGGATTTCGGGCGATGCCGCCCATCTGTCCTCACATGGAGGAGCCCCTCGACGAGTCCGGTGTTGTGGCGGGCTGTGTGCTCACATGCACCAAGCACCTGTGGGCTTGGGATCTGCGCAACCTCGACCTCATGGGAGAGACCGAGAAGGAGCTGAAGACCTACGAGGTCAAGCAGGAGGGCAGTCGGCTGCTTGCGTTCGTTGAGCAGGAGCTCACCTACGATTTCGATGAGGATGCCGACGATGATGAGGACTTCTTTGCTAATGCTTGATTCTAACCTGAGCCCCAGTCCCTTCTCGGAAGATCTCAGCGCTTCGCCGGAGATTCCTGAGCCTGTCAGGGACACCCGCCTGATCGAGGTTCAGTCGAAATCGGGATCGACGGGATTCGCCTGTGAGCCGGGAGAGACCATCCTTCATGCCGGCTTGAGGCAGGGCGTCACCCTTCCGTACGAGTGCGCAACCGGAACGTGCGGGAGCTGTAGGGCCAAGGTCGGATCGGGGGAGGTCGCGGTCGATTGGGATGAGGCACCCGGGCACAGCCGCGTGAAGCGGGAGAGAGGCGAGATCCTCATGTGTCAGACCCGACCGCTGACCGACTGCGTCGTGCGGGTTCCGGCTAACGTGAGCATTGGGTTCCCGCGGCATGCGCTCCCGCGGCACTTCGACGGGCGCCTCAACGTGATCAAGCGCTTGACGCCCGACGTCGTTCATTTCGAGCTGTCACTCTCACAGCCCATCTCCTTCGACGCCGGCCAATTCGTGCTCCTGCGCGTCGCCGGCCTCGAGGGGATGCGGGCCTACTCGATGGTGAGTTACGGCAGGAACGTCCGAAACCTTCAGCTTGTCGTGAAGAGGAAGCCGGGCGGAGGCTTCGGAAACTGGCTCTTCGAAGAGGCGCGCGAGGGGCAGGTCACCGACGTGTTCGGTCCGCTCGGACGAGCGACATTCCATCCTGAGGAAGATCATAATCTCCTGATGATCGCCGGGGGCTCTGGCGTGGCCGGAATGATGTCGATCCTGGAGCGCGCCACGCAGGAGGATTATTTTCGAACTCACCGCGGTTACGTGTTCTTCGGAGTTCGGAAGCTGGTGGACTGCTTCTACCTGGAGGAATTCTCGCGGTATGTGAGGGCGGCTGACGGCAACCTAGAGGTCACGATTGCTCTATCCGACGAGGACTGCGGCGAGACGTTTCACGCCCAGCATCCTGAGGTGCGACTTGCTTCCGGCATGGTCCACGAAGTTTGCGCCCGAGCCATGGAGGGCCGCTACGACAATGTCATGAGCTACATCGCTGGGCCTCCGCCGATGGTCGATGGCGCGCTGCGTACATTGATCGTCGGAGCGCGAGCCACACCCGATCGAATCCGCTACGACAAATTCGGGTAGCGCGCGCATGTCGGGCGGATGGATCCTAGCCTTGACGCCCACTCTTGTGGGCATCGGCCTCGTCGCGGGCCTGATGATCGGATGCGTTGGCGTAGGCGGGGTCATCCTCGTTCCGCTTCTGACCTTTGGCTGCGGGGTTCCGGTTGCGACAGCTGCCGCAGCCGCGATGATGGGCTACATCGCCACGGGACTGACGGGCACCCTGCTCTTCGGCCGTAGCGGCGCCATCGATCGCAAGCTTGCTCTCGAGCTGTGTCTCGGTGCCGCGCCAGGCGCTCTTTTTGGCGCCTGGGCCATACAGCTGGTGAACCCCGTTGCCGTGCAAATCCTCATTGCTGCGCTGGCAGTGGGAGCTGGGGTCAACAGCCTCAGCGGCAGGCTTCGTGGGTCCGTCGAACGGTATTCGCTGCGTACGACCGGAGCGGTGGGGATCGGGGTGGCCATCGGCATCATCTCCGCGATGACCGGAACGGGCGGCCCGGTCGTGCTCGTCCCGCTTCTGATGTGGCTCGGCTTTCCCGTGCTTGCCGCTGTCGGCCTGGGGCAGGCGATCCAACTCCCCGTGGCCGGGCTTGCCACAGCTGGCTCCTACCTCGTGGGGTCCCTCGACGCGCACATGGGCGCCCAGCTCGCGATCGGCTTGGTCGTAGGAAGTGTCGCGGGAGCCAAGCTCGCCCATGGCGTGACCGAGAAGACCCTGCATGCAACCGCCGCGCTCATTCTGGTCGCGACCGGGGTGATGGTGGTTCTACGCCTATTTGCCAGCTCCCTGCCGGGCGTCTGAAGGCGCGCAACGGCATATGAACCCTCCTCGGAACGGCCCAGCGACCGGCCGGACGGGCAGGGACGGGTTGATAGATGAAAGGCACGAATTTTAGATTTTGAAAAATTCCATCTATGAGGTAGTCTAGGCGCCGCAAGCTGAAGTGCGAGCAAACTCACGGGCTTGCCTCGAAGGGTGGAACGCCGATGTTTTTGCGCCAGTTTAAGTACCTCTTGGCTGTAGTGGACGAAGAACACTTCGGGCGCGCCGCTGATCGCTGTAACGTAACTCAACCGAGTCTATCCGTCGGCATAAAGCAACTTGAGCTCGAAATCGGGGTGCCGATCTTTCTTCGCGGCCGTGGCCAGCGCTTTCACGGGCTGACCCCGGAGGGTGAGCGTGTGGTCAAGTGGGCGCGCAACGTCGTTGGCCACTGCGAGGCGATGCGCGACGAAATTGCGGAGATGAGAGGAAACTTATCCGGCCGGTTACGGATGGGGGCCATGCCCTCGATGTCCCCAGTGCTTCCGGTGCTTCTCCAGCTCGTCCGCAAGCAGCACCCGAACGTTGTGATGGATGTCCGCTTTCTCGGCAATGATGCCATGAAGGCAGGCCTCAATAATTTTTCGCTGGATGCTGCGCTCACGTATCTGGATGTTGCTGACCTCGGGCGGCGCAATTCGTTGAAGATTTATACGGAGAAGCTGTGCATTCTGGTTCCGGACACCGAAGAATTTCATGATAGGACGAGCGTAACGTGGCGAGAGGTTGCGGACTTGCCGTTGGCGATGCTGCGACCTGCACTCCATGAACGTCGATTTGTCGATACGATCTTTGAGCAGGTGGGTCGGCAGCCAATCCCGCGGGTCGAGTCGGAGTCCATTCTGCATCTGATGTTTCAGGTGCAGTTCGGAGGCCTCTGCACCATCATACCCGAACACTTCACGCGCATGCCTGGCCTGCACCGCGGAACCAAGGCGCTGCAGATCCTCGACCCGATCGTCAGCCAGGATGTGGGCCTGTTCTGGGCGGAGGGCGAGCTGATGACGCCGATCGCGAATATCCTCGTTACAGCTGTCAAAGATCTGAACAGGCGCGGAGGTTTTGACCTCATCTTGAACGAAGTGCGGCCAGAGTCGCCTCGGAGTTGGCAGACCACTGCCCCGAGCGAGCCACCCTTCTCGATCGAACTGGGACGATCTCCCAAACCCAATCGGGTGATCGCGTAGCCTCCCCCCGGCTTGCCAGCTCTTTGCCAGGGCGCTGCCCGCGCAGCGGCTGACAGGCAGATGGGCATTGCGTCCGGTCCGAAACGGATCAGACGCAACGCCCAATGATTTTCTTGAGGCCCAAAACCGAGGGAATCACTGAGCCGCTTGGAACAGCGTCCTCAGTCGATCGCTGCCGCCACTGCTTGGGAGCTGGGATGCTGGTAAAATCACCTCGGTCTGCCTACCCGGCTGAACGCCATCACCTGTCGTCCGTACGTAGAAGAACGGCTCCCCGAGCTTCGCGCCGCTCGCCTTGAATCCGAGAATCCGGTTCGAGCTGGAAGCCGCCTCTAGGCTAAGATCCTCCGGCCGGAGAACGATCCCACCGTCTTCCTCGCCAACCGGGTTCCCGGTTGCCAAGCCAAGCTCTTCTGCTGCTCTGGCAAGCCAATCCGTGAGCGCTTCCAACTCCTGCTGGTAAGCTTCCGGCGAGAATTCTTCGCTGTCGCCGGACATCAGCCCGGAGACGTCGTATGGGAGAGCTTTGGAGAACTTCTTCCTTTCAATCCCCCTGTGAAGAAGCTCAATGAGAAGCCACGCCTCAACGTGCGCCGGCGAGTGCTCTTCCGTGTGCAAGGGGTGATTGGCCGCCTCATCGTCCTCCAAAAACTGAAGAACCATCTCTGGTAATCTCAATTCCAATCGTAGGCCCTGCCCGAGTTGGCTTGTAATGATGGCTTTGCGTGTGTCGGACCACCGGAGTGTTATGCCGCTGCCCGCGCTTTCCGCTGACCCGTAACTTCTCTCCATTCTCGCAAGCCACTGTACCAAGCTATGAAGCTGACGCCGCGCCTGCCCGAACCTCTGCATGTCTGGGGTGCCCGGGGCGGGCCATTCACGAATTGCCATGCGCAGACCTCCCTTGTCCGTCTTTCAAATTCCATACTCAGGTTCGTCGGCAGGACGCGGGTTGCCATCAGCTCTTCAAGCCAAGGTTGAACAGTCGATTTGCATTGCGGAACGTGGCGTTCTCATAGGCCTCCTGCGAAAGGCCAAGAGCTTGAAAGTCTTGCACGCCTTGCCGCATCGGCCGGAAAGGATAGGAGCTTCCGAAGAGGAACTGATCCTTCATGAAGCCGTTCGCGGCCTCAACGTAGAGCCCGCCGCCAGGGGAGAAGGTGTACATGTCAGGAGAGACAAAGACGTTCTCATTGCGGAAGGCGACCGTTACGATCTCGGATATGCGCGGATAGAAGCCGTGGCTGCAGACAATCTTGAGCCGCGGAAACGTTCGTGCAACGACGTCGACGGCTGCAGGGTCGTTATACGCGAGGTCTGGTGTGGTTGGGCCCGACATGATGAAGGCCGGAACCTCTAGAGCTTGGCACAGCTCGTACAGGGGCATCAGGCGGTCGTCGCTAGCCCTTAAGGGCTCCGCGTAGAAGCCGGCGTCCAAGTTAATGCCTTTCAGGCCTAGGTCTCGCACTGCCCGGGTGGCTTCAGCCACGGCCATCTCACGACCGAGCTCCACAGGGTCAACGGAGGCGATCCCGATGAGGCGGTCCGGAGACTTTGCGGCGACGGCCGCCAGATCGTCATTGCTGACCCGGACACCCGGAACGCTCCGAGCGACCATCACGGCGGCGGTGATTTCCGCGTCATCCATTTCTGCGATGAAGCCGTCGACACCTTTTGCCCGCGCGAAGTGGTCGACGTCGCGGCTTCCGACGCGCCTGTTCAGCCAGCGGACCACCCCGTACTCCTTGGTGTCGGGTGTCGCGCCAAAGAACGGGTGCAGAAAGGTGGGTCTGCTCCGCATATCGACGATCGGATGGTTTGGCTTTACGGTCATGTCCCCGTTCCGTGCTGAAAGCTGCCTTGTGGGGCGATGCAAAGCATGAGCTTCGTAGGAGAGCACTCTGGTGTGGACGCCACCGCAGGCGGAATGAAGATCCGCCGACGTGACGCCCGTACGACCCGCGCCCTCTTTCCGAGGGGAGCCTGCATCGACCGGGTACACCTTGGGCGCCTTATGTAAGCGATAATATTTGAAAGTTCGGATCTCTGGATAGGCACGCGCTATTCGATGTCACGGCACCGATTTGTTGCGTGCCGGAATTGCGAGATCCGTCTTCCAGACTGAGTGCCATTCGGCTGCTACGGACGTTGATAGGCATCTCCTATAGATACCTCTCGAATAAATATTGGCTCTCCAAGCCATTCGCGGGCAAGGTTTGACTCCGGCGTTGTTTTGCACCGCAACAAGACGCGGTCGAGCGAAGCGCTGGATAGTTGGAGGAGCCGGTGGATGGCGAACCCATCTCTTCTTCTGGCGAACGGCTTGGCCCCGTGTGGACCGCGTTGCGCCTCCTGGAGTAGATCGTTCATCGACCGCGCGCATCAGGAACGGCGCTGTCCGATCCATCTCGCCAACAGGCGGCGCCGAACCTTCCCCGTAAATCCAGCATCCGGCCGGCGAAATGCGCGGGTGGCAGAGGCGGTGTCGACCCTGTCGCCGAAGCTCCTATGCAGCCTCGCCCTTCGTTTCAGCTCCTTCATCTGCGCGGCTGCAGGAAGCCTCGTCCGGTGCTAGGAACGTTCAGTGATAAAATCCAATAAGAAGAGGTTAAACTCTTACTTCCACGCAATAACGAAAGTTGGAGGAACGCTTTATGACCACAGGAGTGAGCACAATAAGGCCTCTTGATGAGGCATTTCAGCGGGCCGACGTGGTCGAACACGCGGCGGTTGAAGAACCAAAGATCTCAAAGAAGGCGCGAAATACGATCACGCTGGCGGCGACGCTCGGTTATCTCTTCGATGCTTACGCGATCAATATCTATGGCATGACGTTGGCGCTCATTGCTCTCGATTTTGGTGTCAGCATTCAGACAATGGGATTGATTGGGTCGATATTTATCGCCGGATACATGCTCGGTAGCTGCGTCTTCGGGATGCTTGGTGATCGGTTTGGTCGGAAGCACACCCTTGGATTCTCGATCTTCGCTTACGGGAGCGTCACCGCGTTAACCGGTCTCGCGATGACCCCAGTCCAATTTGCGATCGGACGCTTCTTCACCGGTGTCGGCGGGGGCGGCGAATTGACCGTTGGCGTCCCGTACGTCGTTGAGTCCTGGGACAGCAAGCGGCGCGGTCTTGGCGCGGGTCTGATGTTTGCCGGCTATGCGCTGGGAGTCGTGTACGCTGCGATCGTCTCCGCGTTGATCCTCGAGTGGCTTGGCTGGCGCGCCATGTACTTCCTGGCGGTTCTCCCGGCCGTCATCATCCTGTTCGTGCGAATGCAGCTTGAGGAAAGCCCCAGCTACGTCGCGACGATGGAGAAGCTGAAGCAGACTCGCCGTAAGCGTGTCTCGTTCTGGGAGTCGCTCAAGGCTAGCCCTGCGCTTCGACGCAACCTCGCCTGGGGCTCGCTCATCTACGTTTCGCTCGCGTGCATCTACTACGCGGAAACCGTGTTCGCGGTGCCGTTCATGGTCTCGCAGCTGAAGATGAGCACGACCGTAGCGGTGGCGACGCTTGGTCTGTTCAATCTCTCGATGTTCGTCTTCTCCATCGGGTGCGGCGTTCTCTCCGACAAGATCGGCCGCAAGGCCGCCGGATCGCTCACGCTCGTTGTCCTGGCGGCTTCACTCTGGGTGATGTTTTCGACCACCTCGATCCCTCTGTTCGTGATCTTCGGGATCCTAGCCTTCGGCGGCATCGGTGGCTCGTGGGCCATCGGGATGGTGCACGTGGCGGAGCTCTTTCCGACCGAGATCCGCGGATCGGGGTTCGGCTGGTCCGTTGCGCTCGGCCGGTTTCCGTCGATCTTCGCGCCTCTCGGGATCGCATGGCTCGCCAGCATCACTCAGGGCGGCATGGGCGACGCGATGAAGTACTCCTGCGCCGTGCTGGTGTGTGCATTGGCCGCCTACGTCTTCGGACCGGAGTCGCTCGGCCGGACCGACCGGACGTGATGTCACCGAGGCGCTCGAAGACGCATAGAGGCGCTCAGTCGCCGCGCACTGCGACGCTCTCCACTGCCCACCTTGGTCGGACCGCGAGGCCCGACCGCCTTTTTCTGCAGATCGTGCTGCGCGGACAAGGTATTGCGCCTTCGCGTGGGGCAGCCTTCTCGGCATCTCTCGAGTTGGTGAAGGCTCGATGCATCGGTTGCCGAAACAGCACAAGCTAGTGATTGAAGGTCTCCGTACACTGCTCCCAAGCGTCAGAAGCTCACGAGACTACCACAAAATTCGGATGGAAAGCGAGAGCCAGCTTCTACGTTCGTGCAGAGAAGACCAACGGCTTGCCAATTCAAAAGCAGCGATGCAAAAAATAGAATAATAGCTAGAAGTGCTGACAGCGTTGCTGTAACAACAATCGATTTGGCGCTGTATCGATGGATCAGCGCGCACCCGAAGGTAAATGTCACAGCTTCAGCAATGACCAGAGACATAGGTGTTCAGCCCTAAACCTACATTAAACGGCTATGCACCGGCTCGAATCTCTTGAGGTCCTGCGGCACAGGTCCGATGATCGTATGCGACTCGACTGGCACGCGAGGTCTCCGAGCGCAGCCAACAGCGGACTCTGCCTCGGAGTTCCTCTTGGTGCCTTCTACGTCATTCGTGAGGCGCAGCGCCTCCGGCAGCAGAACCTCCTCATCTGCGGCTACATCGGTCGGGCCGAGATGACAAGGTAAGGAATTGCCAAATGGGCGAAGTAGACCCCTTCGCACGCTTGAACCAGTTGGTAGGGTAGGTTTTTTCGAGCCGCTCTGACGTTCACTGCCTTGGATTGCGGTCCAGAAGGGCCGCAGGTTCGCTTTGATGAGCTTCTGCCTATCGGTCCGATGATTGAGGACCTTGTAACGGGGTAGGATCGCGGTGTGTTGCAGCGAGGCGGAATCTGACACGAAGCTGATCGCAGAGCTCATGTCGGTCGCGCGTGGCTGCTTCACCACTCTGCATTGGGCTTGCACGCCCCGGAATCGGAGCACTACGCCGCCAATCGTGCTCCAAACCTTAAGATCGGCTTCCTTGAGCGCAGGCGTTGGCGCCCGGCGTACACTCAGCCGCCTTTCCGGGGCGGCTCAAGGCGATGCTTTCGACCTAGTACGGAGCGGCGATCGAGAGTGCTTTGGCTCTCGCCAGTAGCGTGTGCGGGGCTAGCCGTCACACCGCGCAAACTCGCTTGGCAGGCACATCTCTGCTCAGGAAAAGGTGGGCCGCCCCCGTGGCGGCCTCGCCCGCTCTTCGACGAGATTGGCCGGAGGCGGCGGCTCACGGGCGGATGGAGCAGAATCTCTCTTGATGTGCAATCGAAGTGGCCGCGCGGCGGCCATGCCTGGGACCGCAAAACCGCGATCCGCTGGCGGGGCAGGGCCCAGTCCGATTAACTCAGACCCGGCTGTCTCCGCATTGAGGAGTGAAACGACTTTCCGCTCCAACTTGCGCGCGGCGATGAGTTGCTCGGCGCCGGTCTTCAGAGGGGCATAGTACAGCGCCTCGAGTGTCGGTTGTGATTCGATGTGACGCCGATGAATCGAAGCGATATCGTCGAGGACATCGGCGTCGGGCTCAATAGGCTTCGGTCAAGTAGGCGGCGATGGCCTTGCCGTCGGCTTCGCCGATGGGGGCGTGGTAGACCTTGATCATCTTGGTCACCTCCGAGGCCCAGAAGGCCTCGCCCTTCTTCGGCGGCTGCATCGCGATGTAGTCGACCGAGTGACAGGCCATGCAGTTGGATTGCGCCGCCTGTAGGCCCTTCTCGTGTCCAGCGGGTGCCGGGCGGAGCTGCGCCGTTGCCTCGGGAAAGGCGTAGGTCCTCGGGCCGGCAAGCGCGGCTAGGCCTGACGTCAGAATTAGAGCCGCAGCGCCGATCAGCATGTTCCTCATCTCTCCCTCCCCTCACGCCGCCTGCACGCGCGTGGTCTCGACCACGTTGCGCATGTAGCCGGCCGGGTTCCAGAGCGGCTCCATCGGCTGGGTCGCCCCGTCATTGCC
>NZ_JBAWTG010000119.1:0-13899 GCF_037106235.1 Methylobacterium nigriterrae
TACGGCATCTTCAACGGCTCGCGCTTTCGGGCCGAGATCGCGCCGAAAATCACCGCCTTCATGGAGCAGAACGCCGCCTCGCCGGCGGGAGAGTTCGTGCCGAGGCTCGCCGATGGGGCTGCACCAAGCTCAGATACGGTGCAGGTTGAACCGTCCGTAGCAGCGGCGCTCATCGCGAGCGAAGCCCTCGTGCAGGGCAGCGCTTCACCCGAGGTGCAGCAATAGCCCCCTGGACGAGGCACAGCCCGCTGTGGTGAGCCGCTGGCGGGCGGCCTCAGTGAAGGATGTTGCGAGGATCGAGCATCAGAGTCTCGATTGCCGCTCCGCCGATCTGATCGCGCGACATAATCTCCCTGGCCCGCTGCTGCAGCAGGTCGAGCCGCTGCTGCAGCAGGTTGCACTGTCTCTGCCGCTTGCCCTCGAGCTGGCGGACGATGCGCTCCTTCTCAGCCTCCGAACCGGACCATGTCTCCAGGCGCTCGCAGTCGATCCGGAAGCCGAACTCCACGTCGGCCTGAGCGGCCAGCGTCATCTGGAGGCAGCCGGTCAGGTCATCGAGTTCGAGCCCATCCGGCAGATCGGCGGGCAGCGCCCCAGCCCAGGCGTCGCCGGGTAGGTCGAAGGGCACGGGGCCGGTCGGTGAGGTGAGCGGCAGAAGCACGTTGGAGCCGGCCAGGACCGCGCCCGATGCATCCCGCAGAGGCGTCGGGTGCGGCATGAAGGGGATCAGCGTCCCGTCCGGCCGCTCCAGCACGGCCTGCACCCCGCGCACGGCCCGCCCCTCCTTCAGCGCGACGGCCATCGGGCACTGGTCGAGCGGCAGGTGAGCGCCTTCCACCGTGAAGATCCGCCAGGAGCCGCACCAGCGCGTCTTGCTGAGCTCGGGCCGGTAGCCCCAGAGATCGGCCGCCGCCTCGTTGTAGTAGGTCAGCCAGCCATCCGCGTCGGTCGTGTAGGCCGGCGACTTGATCTGCTTGAACAGCTCAGCCCGAGACGGCTCGTAGTTCCAGCCCTTGTCTGGTGGGTCGAGCACGTAGTCGGAATCGTCCGAGTGCAAGGCGTTCTCCCTCGATAGGCGGGCCACGGAATGCCGGCAAGAAGCATTCCGGTTGCCCCCCTCTGTCGCGGGTACCTGCGGGCCAAATCTGCCTTCACGAGGGCAGATCCAACACGTCTGGGACGCACGAAGCGTCGCACTCCAGATCGTCCAACTCTGCGGGATTGTGCCTTGGAGCTTCCGGGGGCGGTCGCTCCACGACGCCATAACCGGCTCACGCCGGCCTGGGCTCTCCCGTCGGGCCTTGTACGGACGCTTCTACCTCGCACAGACGGCGAGCCCATACAACGGCTGTGTGACGCTGCTGATACGCGCAAGGAGACTGCCCCCGGCCGAACGAAGCGGGGTTACCGAGACGCTGCATGGGCTGGAAGCAGCGAGCCGGGGCCTGATTTGCAGGTTGATTCGTGTCGGATCGCGGCCGATTCGGCTCTGCTCCGGAAGTCATTCCGAAGCCGAGACGAGGAGAGCCGTCCCTCGCGGCCGAGCGGAGGCATCGGGTCTCCTCAGGCCTCGGAGGGCGGATAGACCGGCGCAGGCGGCCACCGGGCAGCAGAACGAAGATGTCCGGCTCCGGGCATCAGCCGGCCTTCGCGCGAGACGCCGACAGTACCGTCAGGAATGAGCCGCGCTTTCAGGGATGTCGCCGTCCGGCAGGCTGACGTAGATCAGCGCGCCGAGGGTCATCACGAGAAAGCGGAACGCGCTCTCGATGCCGTTCCATTCGTGCGACATCCACATGCCGAACCACTCGCCACCGATGGCGATCAGTCCGACCTGCCACAGCAGGTAGCCGAGCGTGAGCCCTGAAACGGCCGCGCTCTTGGCCCGGTTGAAGACCGCTCCCGGAGCCCGGAGGTGCCGGAGCAGGCGAGCGGTCCCGAACCAGCACAGGACCGCCGATACAACCTCAACGGCGACGATCAGCAAGTACGCGGTCTGCTGGAGGGCCGGCGCCTCGATGGCGCGGTAGCGGATGGTGGCGCTCGGGAAGATCGTGTCCATCGCCAGGACGTGCTGCACGAACGGCAGGTTGGCCCCGTCATCCGTGATGTTGCCGAAGGCGACGAGGCTGAGGAGCAGCGCGATGGCCGCCACGACCGCTGTTTTGGAGGCGCGGCCCATGAGCATCGGATCGGGTCTCCCTACCGGATTGCGTGAGCGCGCCGCCGAGCCTCAGTCTCGAGCCGGCCCGAGCCAAGGTTCCGCCAGGGCGTAGCTCTCCCCGTTCTGACGCCAATCGTCCGCCGATCTGCCGGTGATCGTGGAGACGTACGCGCGCGTCTCCTTCGGCAGGGCGGAGCGGCCGGCGAGCCAATCTTTGACCCGTTGCGGGCCAGCATTGTAGGCCGCCGCCGCAAGCCCGAGGCTCCCGAAGCGCGTCCGATACTCCTTCAGCAGTTCGGCCGATTTCGGGATCGCCTCGAAAGGATCGAAGGGGTCGATGAGGCCGCGCTCGCTGGCCGTGGCCGGCATGAACTGAGCGACACCTTGAGCACCTGCGCGGCTGACCGCTCGATGGTCCAGTCCACTCTCCCTGCGCAGGAGGTGCGTGAGGAACGCGACCGGAAGCCCGTTGATCACGGCCGAGTGTGCGATGAACTCGGCCATGCGCTGCTTGTCGCCGAAGAAGGCGGCCGACCATGCCTGCTCGATGGTCTGAAATGCGGATGCCTCGAAACGAACCGTGCTGCCGGTGGCCGAAGTGCGTTGCACGTACGCGTGGGCGGGACCTCCCATCGCGGTCGTCGCAAAGATGCGCGGAATGGCCACGTCGGCTGCGGGAGCGGCTACGGCGGACACGGCCGCCGGGCCGCCGAGCGCTTCATCCAGCAAGGGAGCGTCCGGGCAGATCACGAGCAACGCGGCGGTTGCAGCCAACAGACCGATCTGCCGATTGGCCACAGCATCGTAGGTCGCCCTCCGGAGCGCGCGTCTCGCCATTCTGGCGCGATAGGCGCTCACGCTCGTCTGCCGAAGGAGGTCCATGCTGGAACCGGCTGTGGGCCTGCGGAGTGGCGGGGTCTCTCTGTCCCGAGGTTTGACACGGTACAGGTCGAACCCGTCCCGCGACGCTTGCATGCCCGGCATGAGGGCTCAAGCCGGAACGCGCGGCATCCTAAACAGCAATGCTATGACGGGAATGAGGCTGGCACAGGGCGCGCCGCGCATCCACGTTGGCTTTGCCAGGCTCGGCTCAACGATCGACTGGACTGAGTGCGGTGTCGGTCCAGACCTCCGCCTCTGGTGACGTCTCAAGTTTGCGCCACGCCGCCCGCAGCACGGTCGCGGCGGCCTGGAACGAGAAGATCACCCCGATCAGATCGAGCGCGTATTCGGGCCAGCGAACCGGAGCCATATGGGCGAGGAGGCCCAGGACGGCCGTCAGCACCGCAGCGGACGCATCGTTGCGCGCGTTCAGCCACGTCGCCTGGATCAGCGGATTCGCATCGTTGCGGAAACGGACCAGAGCGGCGGCGGCAAAACAAGCGACCGCAACGCCAACGAGGTTGGAGGTGACGATCTCCCCGACACTGCTGGCGTCCGGGTGTTGAATATCCGACCATAGATCGGCGAGGGCGTCGATGCCGGTGGCGGCGAGCAGACCGCCGATGACAAAGGCCGACAGGCGCTCGGCGCGTGCGCCACGGCCGAACACGAAGGCGGCAACCGCGTTGAGGGCTATGTCGTAGCCGAAGCCTGAGGCGTCCTTCAGCAGATCCTTCGAGCCGATGGCATGGGCCCAGGCTGCTTCGACAAGAGCCAGCAGCAGGATGCCGGCCGCGATGCCCCAGACGGTCTTCTTGTAGCCGTAGCCACGGGTCGTCTTCGGCATCTGTGCATCAAGGTGCAGCGGCATCGTGAGACCTCGATCCGTGGCGTGTGGCAGAGACCGTGCGCTGCGGCCGTCTACGCGGCTGGAGCGCGTGGCCCTCATGCCGGCGCCGTAGACTGGTTCTGTGGTGCTGGCTTGAGCATTTGGCGGAGGAGGCTTGGCAAAACTGAGGCGGCGCTCTTGCCTTGTCTTTCCGCTCAGCGGACCTGGAGCAGCTTGTCCACGAGTGGCATCAGGGCATCGACGCACGCCTTGGTGCTGTCATCGGCGGCGCACTTGAAGTCGATCCCGGTCTCGCCGCGACGGAAACGCAGATGGCCGCCCTTCATGCCCATCATGAAGGGACGGCGATGATGCCAACCGCCATCGCGCTCCCCGCCTGCATCTGGCTGCCCACGTCGCGGCCCCTCGGATCGGCCACCACCGTCCTGCGCGAGGCCTCCTGAAGGCGGTGGGTTCGAGGAATCTCCGGGTGCCGATTGAGCCCAGCAGACGTTGCTGGCGAGAACGGCGCCGAGGCCGGCGGCAATCAGACGCTTCATGGTGGTCGTAACCTCCTGGGTCTATCAGGGCCCAGGAGACATAGCGCTCGGTTGTTTCTCCGATTTTACAGCTTGGTGCCCCCTGCGGCCGGAGATCCGCTCCCTCACTACGGCACCATACGCGCCCCCGGTATGCGCGCGCCTCGCGAGCAGCGCGAGGCCGAGGAACTGCTCAGGTGGCCCGCACCCGTGCTAAGCTCCCGCCGGACCTGCCCGCTCCACCGCAACCCGGGGTTTCGTTCTTGACAGCCGCTCGCCGCGCTCCCGCCGGCCGAGACAGACGAGATGGCTGCCTGCGTCGCGTGATGGGTCGGCATTGTCTCTCGCTGGCCCTGTGCCTCTTCGGCGGATCGACACAGGCGCAGCAACTGGCCTTTCCGCGCTTCCGCGGCGCGGGCGACGACCCGCGCACCGCCATCGCCCAGCCCGAGACGACGAGCCAAGCCTCGGGCGGCTACGTCAGTTCGGTCGAGCCCTATCTCGGGCCGCTCGGCGACCCGCTCGGCATCAGACCTGTCCTCAAGCAGCGGGGCATCGAGTACAGCCTCACCTACATCGCCGACGTGCTCGGCAACCCGGTCGGCGGCATCCGGCAGGGCGCGATTGCCGAGGATCGGCTGAACCTGCGCCTCAACCTCAACCTTGAGCGGCTCGTCGGCTGGGAAGGCGCGACGATTCACACGAATGCCTACTTCATCCACGGCACCGGCCTGTCGCGCTACTATGTCGGCAACCTGCTCACCACCAGCGTGATCGAGGCGCTGCCCGCGACGCGCCTCTACGTCCTCTGGTTTGATCAGAAGCTTCTCGACGGCAAGCTCGCGATCAGAGGAGGCCAGCTTGCGGCCGACACCGAGTTCATCGTCAGCCAGACCGCGACGCTGTTTGTGAACTCCACCTTCGGCTGGCCGGCGATCACCGGCCTGAACCTGCCGAGCGGCGGCCCGGCTTACCCGCTGGCCACGCCCGCGATCCGCGCCAAGTACACGCCCGACGACAAGTTCTCGTTGCAGGTCGGTCTGTTCGACGGCGACTCGGCCGGCGCGAACCAGTTCGGCCCTGATCCCGAGGCGCAGCGGCTCAATCGCACCGGCACGAACTTCCGCACGCATGATCCGGCTCTCGTCATCGCGGAGGCGGCCTACGCCTACAACACGGACGGCGACCCCACGACCCTGCCGGGCACGGTGACGCTGGGCGGCTGGCAGAACTACGGCCGCTACGAGGATCTGCGCCTCGATGCCAGCGGGCGTTCTCTCACTGATCCGGCCTCGACCGGCATCGCGCGGCGACTTCGCGGCAATGCCGGGATCTACGGCATTCTCGACCAGACCCTCTACCGCGAGCCGGGCAAAGGAGAGGAGGAGGGTCTCAGCGCCTTCGTGCGGGCCTCGGTCTCGCCGACCCGCAGCAGCCTGATCGACTACTATGTCGACGCAGGTCTGGCCTATAAGGGCCTGATCCCAGGGCGCGACAGCGACACGCTCGGCATCGGGGTGGGCTACGCGCACATCAGCGCCGACGCGCGGCGGGCTGATCGGGACGCGATCCGCTACACCGGCCAAGCGATGCCGGTGCGCAAGGCCGAGACCGTGATCGAGGCGACCTATCAGGCACTCGTGGTGCCGGGCTTCACCGTGCAGCCGGACGTGCAAGTCATCCTGCGGCCGGGTGCCGGAATCCCCAATCCGCGTGATCCGGATGGGCGGCGGGTCAAGAACGCGCTCGTGCTCGGCGTGCGGGCGACCGTGCAATACTGACGGCTAAGCCGGCAGAGTAGCCCCGCTGTCCATCGAATCACTTAGGCATCACTCATCCTTCGTGGACTACCTGTCCGCCTCTCTGACCCGCTCTGAGCTTGCGCTACGGGCACCTCGCAGTCCGACGCTCGCCGACGCCTTCTCCCCGACATTCGCCGCCCGTGTCCGGCTGATGGTCTGACCTATCGTGGTGCCGATCATTCCGGCCTGACTGTACGTCGCGACCGTCGCGGGTAGCGTCTGCGGGGGTAGTGGGAATTTTGCATCCTTGAGGACGTAAAGCGGGATGGTCATCGGATCGGCAGTCTAGGGTCGAGTTGCGAGCCGCGTTCCCGAACCAACAGGAGATCCGATGCCCGAGACCTCATTGCCGCTGGCTGAACTGCTTGCCAAGGTCGGCGACGCGGGCTTCCCGCGCGCTGTGGCCGAGGCGGTGCTGCAGTCGCTAATGGATGCGGACATAGAAGGCGTGATGGGCGCCGCACGTCACGAGCGCACGCAAGACCGACAGACCTACCGCAACGGCTTCCGCGATCGGGCTCTCGACTCTCGGCTCGGCACGCTGCAGCTGCGCCTCTCCGAGCTGCGGCAGGGAACCTACTTTCCACCTTTCCTCGAGGCCCGGAAGATGTCCGAGAAGGCGCTGGTGGCTGTGATCCAGAAAGCGTGGATCAGCGGCGTCCCAACCCGGCAGGTACACAGCGGGGCCGAGCCTCTCGCCGCGGACCGGCTGAGGCGACAGCTCGCAACAGAGCTGATCGGTGTCGATGTTGTCGCCCGATCGCAGCCTCGCTTACCCTCCGGGCATGGCCGAATCGCAACCTACCATTGATGAGCTGCTCAAGGCTTGCGATCACCGAATACCGTCTGCGCGAAGCCAACGAGATGTATGTGGCCGACCCGGACACGCACACGGTGTACGTCGGAGCCGCGCCGATGCCATTCTGTCCAAGGTCGCCCGGAGTGCAATCCGCACCGACGTCGGATCACGTGCGTCACGTAAGTCGAGCGAGGAACGCGTGCGCCTTGCGCGATGACCAGGCCAGCCGCCGCGGAGCCGGCCCGGCCTGCGCGGTCGTTACACCTCCGACTCCCCCAGCCGGTACCAGCGGCTGACGGTTCGCGCCCAACCCCGATCGGGATCCAGTGCGAGCAGGCGCGAGGTGGCGACGCGTCGCTGCCCGGGCAGGCGCGGATGTTCGGCGACCTGTCCGATCAGCACCGGTTCGAGGCATGGCACCAGGCTTCGGCGCCAGCCCGAGAGGATGGGCGCCGCGGCGAGCTCGGCTGTGTCCGGACCGTTGCCGGCCGTCAGCCGATCGAAGGCCGCGAGCGCCGCCTCCCACCGCACCGCGTCGTCGATCTGCAGATGAAGTTCCAGGCGCGACGGCCGCATCATGATGTTTCGTCCATTCTTGGGAAGCTCGACGTCCACTCCGTGGGTCCGGCCGCGCGCGGCCGGCCCACGCTTTCTCCGGGCGCGGATGCCCGCGAGCGGCACTTATCCGGTCGGGTCGGACCGGATGGGGCACGGCCGCGAGCCGCGCCTGCCGATTGGGAGGACAGTCTGCCGGAGGCGGTTCGGTGCCGGCGGAGCCTCGCCGCCGGACGCCGGGTGAGCCCTCGCCACGGCCTCGACCTCGGCTCCGGTCATCACCCGGCGCTCCAGCAGGCGGTCGGCGAGGTTCAGGATCGCGGCGCGATTGTCCGCGACGAGCGCCAGGCTCACCCGCATCAATCTCTGCAGGTGCGCCTCGACGCTCCGGGCGAGGCCGTGGTCGCGGGCGAGCAGCGCGCCGGCGTCGGCGGCCTGGTCTCGGAAGCTCAGCGTCGCGTCGAGCCCGTGGGCGGCGCGCAAAGCCACGAGGTGGTTCGTCGCCATGCGAAGATCCGCGCTCGCCCCGGCATGCGCACCAGTGCCGAGCAGGATGTCGGCGGCCCGGCCGGCGAGGATCTCGGTGACCTGCGCCTCGATCAGGGCGCGGGTCGGCACGCGCTCGATCCGGCGCAGCTGCGTCCAGCCGGCGGCGGCCCCGCGCGGCTCGACGGAGACGCGCTCGACTGCGAGCCCGAGCCGGGTCGCCGCGATAGCATGCCCAGCCTCGTGCAGGGCGACCGCCCGCAAAAACTCGGACGGCCGCGTCTCGGGCGGGCGCATGACGGAGAGAAGGTCGTCGAGCGCGAGGGCTCGCTCCTCTCGGCGGGCACGCCGGCGCGCGGCGCGGATCCAGCCGACAGCGTCGGCCCCGGTGCCGCCGAGCCCGAGCCGGGCGACTTCGGACAGGTCGGCCCCGGCGAGATCGGGTCCGAGATGGTTGCGCAGGATCGTCGCGAGGGCCGCCTCATCCGGCGGCGCGATCACGAAATTGCGGTCGAAACGGCCCGGCCTCAGCAGGGCCGAATCCAAGCGCTCGATATGATTCGTCGCGGCGATCAGGACGCATCCCTTGCCCGAGCTCCGGAGCCCGTCGATGCGCAGGAGCACATTCGTGAGCACGGTCCCCCACCAGGGTGCGTCGCGATCCTGCAGCGCGGAACGGTTGGGCAGCGCGTCGCACTCATCGATGAAGCCGATGCTCGGCGCCTGCGCGAGGCAGGCGTCGAAGAAGGCGTTGGCCTGGCTCAGCACCGATTCGAGGTAGCTCGACCCCGCGATCCATTCGGCAACGCTCGTCGTGATGAGCGGCGCGCCGGCCGCGCGCGCCAGCGCCCGGGCAAGCGTCGACTTTCCGGTGCCCGGGATGCCGGAGAAGATCGCCCCTTCGAGTTCGCCCGGGCGGAGCTCGCCCGCGCGCAGCCGCGCGAAATCGACGACGAGGTCCATGGCCCAAGCATGCGCCTCGCCGTAGCCCGAGAGCCTCTCCAGGGGCGGCAGGCCCCCGTCTCCGGGAGCCTGCGCGGAGCTGGCCGCGGCTCGCCGCAGCCGCGCGACGATGGCGGCAGGCCCCGAGCCGGGCCGCATCGCCGCGGCGATCTCGTCGAGATCGAGCCCCGCGATGTCGCGCGCCGAGAAGCGCACGGCCGAGCGACCCGTGAAGCGCCGGATCGCGCGCCGGACCAGCGCGACGTCGGGCGCGGTCAGCGCGACGCTGAAATCGGCCGCACTGCGCAGGGTCCGCGGCAGTTGCTCCGGCCCCGTCGCGATCCCGACGACAAGCCGTCCCCGCGTCACGGCCGCGTTGACCTCCTGGGCCAGAGACTCGCGATCGCGGGCCTTCGCCCGCCCCCGCAGCACGGTGACGCCGGCGGCCGCATCCCGCTCCACCACCGCGGCCACCGGATCGACCCAGGCGGCATTCGGGACCTGGATCAGCACGACCGTGCCGCTGCCGGCACGCAGAAGCCGGCGCCCGGCCGCACCGAGGGCGGCCCCGAGAGCGAGCTCGGCCATGAGGGTCGCGGGATTGCGCGGCGCGGGCCGCGTCGTCCGGCTCGCGTCGGCGGCTTCCCCGAAGAGCCCAAGGAGCGGATCGGAGAGGTCATCGTCCCCGGTGTCGGGCAGCGCGGGCGCTGCGTCCGGGCGGTCGCGATCGGACGCCTCGGACGGCTGGGAGCCGGGCGGCGCTTCGGGGCGGGAGGGCTTGGCGCGCGCGGATTCGGTCATTCGGGCGGGTTTCCGTTCAGGAGGGGCGGGCGGCACCGCGGCGGGGGCGCCGCGGCGGAGAACGCGGGGGCGCTCAGGCCCTGGCGCGCAGGAACGGTCCGAGGCGGACCCAGCTCTCCGGGCCGAGCGGACGGTCGAGATCGAGCTGCAGGACCTTGCCGGCCACGAGCGCGAGGATCGCTCCGGCCGGGTCAGCCTCTCCTGCGAGGCAGCCGAGGCAGGCGGCAAGGGAAGCCGAGCCGCCGCGCTCGCGCAGGTGCCGCAGCAGGGCCTGGCGCCCGCGCGGGGTGAGGCCGGTCCACCGGCAGCCCCCGACCAGTTGGGCGTTGGAGAGGCGCGGCTCCCGGTCGACGACCTCCTCCCGGATCAGCCGCAAAGGGCGGCCGCAGCGCCGCCGCCGCTCCTGCAGGGTGCGGAGCGCCGCGACGCAGCCAGGGTCGGCCTGCAGCGAGCGCGGCAGGGCCACGAGGTCGACGCGGCGGCCATCGGCGAGACGGATGGCGCGCAGGACGAGGCTGCGCGCCGGGTCGATCTGCCGGATCGCCCGCATGAGGCGGGGGCCCGGGTTGCACCGCCTGACCGGCAGCGCGTCGATGAGGCAGTCGAGCCGCCGGTCGAGCGGGAGGACCGGCGGCTGCACGTCGGTGACGGTCGGCGTCGCGCTTTCGCGGGCGAGGGGCGGAGCCCACGCCCTGCGCTGACCGAGGGAGGAGAGGGCGGGATGGGGCATGCGAACGCACTCCGGCGATCGCCGTCCGGGCAGACCGGCGGCGTGACACGGGATCGGGGATTCCGGGGGCGCACCGGACCCGACCGGGGTCCGGCGCTGTGGCCTGACTGTGTTGATGCGCCCTCAGGCCGGAGCGGGCCTCAGCGCCGCGGCCGCTTCGGCTCAGCCGGCGCGTCGAGGCGCAGCGGCGCGAAGGCCCGGCAGCCCGCCACGTTCAGCATGTGCAGGCCGAACAGCAGGACGAGATCGAGGCTCTGCCGCTCCTGCTGCGAGAGCGGGAAGCCCCGGAGCGGTCCGCAGCCGGCGATGAGGCGGGCGCGGCCGTCGGCGAGCGCGAGGTCGGTGAGGCGCTCCTGCAGCCGCACCACCGCCGCCTTGGTGAAGGCTTCGCTCGCCAGCACGTAGATCTCCGTGACGAAGCCGAGTTGGGGGTTGCTGAGGTGGTCGGCCAGGCGCGCGCGGAGCTTGGCGCCCTCGCCAATGCGGATGGCGCGCTGCCCGTCGCACCGGCCCGCCAGAACGTAGACCGCGGCGAGGCCGGCCTCGTCGATCCAGCGGCGGACGTGGTTGAGGTCCTTCCAGGCGGCGGACAGGACGACGGCGCGGGTGACGCCGTCCTCGAACTGCAGGAGGCTCGTGCCCGGCATCGGCTCGCTGACGATAAGGCTGGGCATGGGAATGGAACGGGTTTGCATCGAGATGCACTCCGGGCAGGGGACGGCCCGGCCATGCGGGTCCGGTCCCCGGAAACGAGGATGGCGGTGAGGGGAGGGCGCGCTGGCGGCGGCCGCGCCCCAATTCGGGCGCGGCCGGGGCGTTACCCGGTCGAGTTCGCGTGCGTGCGGCTCAGCAGGCTTGCGGCCGGCCGTGCCAGAGCCGGATGCTCGCGTCGAAGGGCGCCGCGACGTCGAGGATGAGGTCGCCCGCGTCGATCAGCGCGACGACGGCCGAGAGCGGCCGCGGGTGGTTGGGCAGCAGCCCGACGAGGTGGCCGAGCTCGGCCGAGCCCGTCTCGGCGACGGCGTCGAGGAGGAGGTCCCGCTCGAAGGCGGTGACGAGGGGCTGCGGCGCCGGCGGGGTGCGGCGCGGGGTGGGCCGCTCCGGCAGGGCGGGCGCGAACGCCGCCGAGAAAACAGGCGGCAGGGCGTTGCACGGCGAGCCGGGCTCGCCGTAAAGGGAGGTAACCATGTTCACTCCTGAACCGAGTGGTGCGTGGCCAGGCTGCCGGCGTGATTGCAACTCACGCTGGTAGCCGCTCGTCGAGCGCTTGACTCGACGCCGGAATGCCTTGTCCGACCCGTGACAGATGTCGCGGTGCATTCGCAAGGTCAAGGGTTCGGCGAACGATTGTCGTCGAACTTTCGATTGGGCTGTGGATTACTTCGCGCTTGGTCAGAACGTTAAGGTTAACGCCTTCTGTTTGCGAACCTTGCCGGTCGATCCGATTCAAAGCCCGGTCCCCGAGAGAGATACGTCGGTCGAGGAGATCCATCACGCGCTTCGGCAACGGGCGATCTGCCCGCGATGGGCGGACGCCGGAAGCGTCGCGCGGCGTCTGATCTCGGGATCGGCCTGTGGATCCTGACCACCGGCGCCCGACCATGCGTCACCTGCATCAAGCAGACTGCCGGCCAGTTCTCCGTCATGCTGCAGAAGAACGACGACCGCGATGCCGAGGCGACCGCCGAGGCTGCGACGCGTCCTGGCGTGCCGCGGTATGCCGGACAGCGCAACTCGGCCGTCCCCGCAATAACGGCGCGGATTGCCACCCCGTGGACCACACTCGCCTCTGCGTTTCTGAGGCAGACGGCAAACGTGCCTCCCCCAGAGTCAAATCCGACGGCCTTCGATAATCACTGGGAGCAGGGTCGATGCCGAGCCGGGCCATGAGGCGGGTGATGCCCGTCGTTCTGCTCCGAGCATCGGGGACCGCTTTAGGTCGTGGGTACGGTGGGAGCAGAGGTCACATCGCGGAGCTGAGGGGCTGCGATGCCGCGGAAGTCCGATCGGCGGCGGCCGCGCGCTCGTTCGTGGTATGCGATTCCGATTCGAGGCAAGCTGAGATGCGAGGAGACCGATGGCCTTCTACCTGCTCGTCACAGCCTTCCTGATCGCGACGGTCCTTGCCTGCAGATGGCATGAGCAGGGCTACCATCTGACCGCGCTCGCCTGCCTCCTCGGCGCGATGGCGGTCCTGCTCTGGATGGACGATCACGGCTATCTGCCCGATGCCGCCGGCCTCGAGGCGCGCCGAGCCGCGTCCGAAGGCGGGGCGCGGTGATCAATCTCCCCTCGCGGGGGCGCTGTTCATAATTCAGACCCGATCGCGGTGCAGGTCAGGGTCAGGACCCTTCTCTAAGGCCCTGAAACCTCATGGACGATCGAGTGTCGCGAACCTTCCTGCCGCCGTCGCCGCGTCGGCGGATGGATGCCTACCTGCAGGTGCTCCACGCGCTGATGCTGCGCGACATGCGCACACGCTTCGGCGGCTCCTATCTCGGCTACGGCGTCGTCGTGCTCTGGCCGGTCGTGCACACCTTCATCCTCGTGGCGATCTACGTCTTCCGCAAGGTGCCGGCGCCGCTCGGCGACAGCCGGGCGCTGTTCTTCGCCACAGGAGCTGTGCCCGTGCTGATCTTCCAGTACATCTCTCGGGAGGTCATGAAGGCCGTTCTGATGAACAAGCCCCTGACCTACTATCCGCAGGTCAAGAACTTCGATGTGATCTTCGCCCGCATCCTGGTCGAGATCGTCACGGGCTTTCTGGGGCTGATGCTGGTCTTTCTGATCCTCCTGGCAATCGGCGTCGACCCGCGCCCGGCCGATCCCATCATGGCGATGGGAGGCTACTGCACCGCGATCCTGCTCGGCATCGGCATCGGCACGATCAATGTCGGCATCGCCTCGTTCTTCCCCGCATGGCTGATGGGCTACGCCCTGTTCGGGATCGTCCTGTACATCTCGAGCGGGGTGTTCATCCTGCCGAACTATCTGCCCGAGCAGATCTACGAGATCCTGAAGTGGAACCCGGCCCTGCAGATCGTCGAGTGGGTGCGGCTCGGCTACTATCCGGATCTCGCGGTCGAGGTGGATTACCTCTACATCGTCCTGTTCGCCCTGACCTCGTTGACGCTCGGCCTCCTGCTGGAGCGCCACGTCCTGCGCAAGCGGACCTGAATGTTCGGCGCGCAGCGGGAGTTGCGGGACGGCCCGATTGCCGGCAGGGCCTCAGGATCCTTTGGTGCAGAACACGACCTGTGGCCTTCCGGTCCTACGGCCTGTTAGCTCTTGAGCCAGTCCAGAGCGGCTGCGAGCGAGAGAACGCCCATGAAGCTTGAAGCTGTCTTCTCGTAGCGGGTTGCGATGGCAC
>NZ_JBAWTG010000120.1:0-13735 GCF_037106235.1 Methylobacterium nigriterrae
CGCTCACGCCCGCCTTCGCACGCGGCAGCGCGCTGAGCGAGCTCGCCTCGCGTCTCTCGGCGGCGAACCTCGATCTCGCCCGCAAGGGCCTCGCCGATCGCGATCCGCTGGTGCGGATCGGTGCCCTCGACATGCTCGAAGGCGCGCCGGCGTCGCGGATCTGGCCGCTGGTCTCCCCGCTCCTGTCCGATGCCGTCCGGGGTGTGCGCCTCAGGGCCGTCATGCTGGCGGCCGCGGTGCCGAGTGCGAGCCAGCCTCCGGCCGAGCGCGCACAGTTCGATCGCGCTGCGGCCGAGTTCATCGCCAGCCAGACACGCAACGCCGATCGGCCCGAGGCACGTTCCGCGCTCGGCACCTTCCAGGCGCGGCGTGGCCGCACCGCCGAGGCCGAGGCCGAGTACAAGGCGTCGCTTCGGCTGAGTCCGCAATATGCCGGCGCTGCGATCAACCTCGCGGATCTCTACCGGAGTCTGGGCCGGGAGCCGGACGGTGAAGGCGTGCTGCGCCAGGCGCTCGCCGCGTCGCCGCGCGAGGCGGGGCTGCATCACGCGCTCGGCCTGACGCTGATCCGACTGAAGCGGCATGCGGAAGCGCTGGACGATCTGCGCCGCGCCGCCGAGCTCGCCCCTGACCAGGCCCGATACGCCTACGTCTACGCAGTGGGCCTGCACGCCTCGGGGCAGGCCAGCGCGGCGATAGCGGTGCTGAAGGACACCCTGACGCGGCATCCGACCGACCGCGCCACGCTGTCGGCGCTGATCGGCTTCAGCCGCGATGCCGGGGATCTCGCGAGTGCCCTCGAATATGCCGAGCGGCTGGCCCAGCTGGCTCCGGGCGACCCGAGGCCGCGCGTCCTCGTCGAGAGCCTGCGGCGCCAGATCGGCGCACCGGAGGCACGTTAACAGGCCAAGGTCGCGGACGAGATCTCAGTGGGCGGTCGTGCCGGGTGACTCGTACTGACTTCCGGCGTCGCTGGACCGTCTCGTACGCGGCCTGCCTTGGAAATTCTTGATGAGATCGAAGATCCAGCGTCGACAGACGCGGCCTGAGGCGCTTATTCTGAGAAGTGTCGGTCCAGAGGCGGGCCGCCTGCTAATGGTCGGGCGCAGCAACCAACCGCTCAACTGGCGGAGGTTCCGATGCAGACGCGCTTTGCCCCTATCCTTCTCATCGTGATCACGGGTTCGATCAGTACCGCCGGCCCGGTTGCGGCGCAGAGTCCGGCCCAATCCTTCGAGTTCCGGCAACCCCGGTTCAAGAACGCGTGTCCACCGCCCCTCAAATTCGCCGCCGGCGCATGCGTGCGCCGCTGTCCGGCCGGCTACCGGAACAACGGGGGATATTGCCGGCTGCAAGGAGGGGGATGGTAGCGGCTGCGTGGAAACCGGCCCGGCCTTCGTCCGGCGCGGGCTGTGGGTGCCTCTTCCGAGCGCGTCGGCGATCGCGCCGCGTAGCCGGTCGGCGGCTCGGATCCAAGCAGGGCCGTTTGGTGCGATCAAAACAGAGGTGTTTGTCACGTAGGTCGAGCAGGATCGCGCTGCGGGCATACCGTGACGGTGCCGAGCGTCCATGGAACTGGCAAGCGAGACCGTTGGTCCTATCGCGGGCGCATCGCTGCGGGCCGCCTGGTCCGGGCGCGCTGAGCCGACGAGCGGCGCCGGCAGCCCGCTGCATGCCCGATCAGCCTGACGAGTCCGACCGCATCAGGAGCCACCCGATGTTTCGCCCCGCTGGCCTCGCGCTCATCCTGCTGACCACTTCGGCTGCCTGGGGCGGCGAACTCCCGCGCTACAACATCGAGGCGACCTGCCGGGCGGCTCCGACCTTGGCCGGAACCACCGGAAACACCGACCAGAACTGCATTCGGGACGAGACGCAGGCCCGCAGCCAACTCGGGCAGCAATGGTCCGGTTTTGATGCGCGGCGCCGGAACGAATGCGTCCAGGAGGCAAGCCTCGCGGGGACGCCGAGCTACGTCGCCCTGCTGACATGCCTGCAGATGTGAGGAGGCGAAAGAAGGCTCGGAGGCGATAGCAGGCGGCGAGGCGATCCTCAGGCCGGCGCTCGCGAGTGGCGATCCGGAGGTCGCGTGGCGTCTCGCCGACGTGCTGAGGGCCGGGCGACGCCTCGCTGAGGCACGCCGGCAGATCGAAGCCGCGCGATCCCGCTTCGAGGCCCTCCCGGATCGGCATCTGCTGGCGTCTGCCGACCATGGCGCGGAATTCTATGCTGGCAGCGGAGGCGATGCGGCGCGGGCCCTGGCGCTCGCCCGGGTCAACCTGGACAATCGCCCGACGCTGCGGGCCTTCGAGCAGGCCGACGAGGCCGCCGTCGCGGGAGGCGCGGTCGATGCCGCCGCCGATCTTCCGACACGAGCCGCGAAGCGGTGGGACCTTGCGCCCGCGTCTCGCACGCCGTCCTTTCGGACAGAGTCCGGCCAGGGGCGCGCCGAATGAGAGCAGCGGGGAGCGGTCAGGCGAGGGAAGGGCACACCCCGTGAGGCGTCTGAAGCGGCTTGGCCAACGCGCGCTGGTGGCGATCCTCGGCCTCGTGACGGTCTGGCTGATCCTGGTGCTGTTCTACGACGTCGCCGATCGCCGCCTGCCGCTCGTCCTGGCGCTCGCGTCCACCTACGCCGCCGCCGCCTACCTGATCCTGCCGCGTGCGATCAGGCTCGGCGCGCGCATCCTCAACCGGGGCCGGGTCCCCTCCTACACGCTGACCGGCGATGGCCTGCCCGGCGATCCCGTCAACGTCGCCCTGATCGGCACCTGTGACGAGTTGCGACGCGCCTTCGTCCAGGCCGGTTGGACCCAGGCCGATCCCCTCGGCATCCGGACGTCCTGGAGGATGGCATGCGCCTTCGTCCTGAACCGCTCCTATCCGGGCGCGCCCTTCAGCACGCTCTATCTGTTCGACCGGGGACAGGACGTCGGCTTTCAGCAGCCGATCGGCGACAGCCCGCGCAGGCGCCACCATGTTCGCTTCTGGGGCATCTCCATCGAGCGCGCGGAAGAGACCGTTGACACCGTGGCCTTCTGGCTCGCGTCGCGCCGACCGGCCGATTCCGAGCGCAGCTTGTGGATCGGTGCCGCGACCAAGGATGTCGGCTTCTCCCTGACGCGCCTCAGCTTCCAGATCACCCACGCGACCGACGCCGACACCATCGCCGAGCGCGCATTCCTCGTCCGAGAGCTGACGGAGCACGGACGGATCGGACCGGTGCGCTATCATCTCCCCGGCGAGCGGCTGTCGATCGGCACGGTGAACCGCTACGTCAGCGACGGCTTGGTGGCCGTCGCGGAGCTGAGCCAGGGGCCCGCCGATCCGCTTCGTCCCGACGGCTCGGCCCTGAGCGATGTTCCCGTGAAATCCGACTGAGTCCGAGCAGGGGGCACGTTCTACCAGCGAATGGAGCGCGGCATGTCACTCGTCCAAGAGCTTCTCGCGACCCCACGCACCCTGTCGAGCATGTCCAAGTACACGGCCATGAATGGCATGATTTACCTCGCGGCCGGAGTGCTGCTCGTTGTTTGGCCGGGCGCGACGCAGGCGCTTTTCCAGGATCGAGCCTTCGTGGGGGATGAGCAGGGCCTGATGCGGGTCATCGGGCTGCTCGTTGTCGTCATAGGCTGGCTCTACCTGTACGGGGGTCGCTCAGGTGCACGGCAGATCGTTGCCGCGTCGGTTGTCGACCGCTTGGTGTTCGTCCCGGCGGTTCTCCTGCCTCTGGCCGCTTCCGGCGTGTTCCCACATCTGCTGGTGACGTTTGCCATTCTCGACCCGGTACTGGCCCTCGGTGCGTGGGCACTGATGGGCCGGAGGACAGTGTCGCCGTAAGTGAACCGCACCGGGTTTCCCGGAGACCGTTCGGTTCGGGTCAGGCGGCCAGGGCCAGGATCTCGGCCTGGGCATAAGGGCGTGCCGGCGCCCCGGCGGGAGGGATGTTGCCGATCGGTTCGAGCCGCCGGCGATGATTGAACCGATCGAGCCATTCGAGGGTGGCAAACTCCATCGCCTCAACGTTCCGCCACGGCCCGCGCCGGTGGATCGCCTCGGCCTTGAACAGGCCGCTCCCCGTCTCGGCCAGCGCGTTGTCACAGGAATCGGCCACGCTACCGACGGAGGTTCGATGCCGGCTTTCGCGAGGCGCTCGGTGTAGCGGATGCTCACGCATTGCGAGGGCCGCGGGGCGTCGTTCGGACGCCGGTTGCCGGCACGCCGGGATCGCCGTATCGGCGATGGGCGATGCCCAGCCTGTCACTCCGCACCGCCAGGTCCGAGAGCCTCTTTGCCGAGGCCTGCGCGCGGCTGCCGCTGTTCGAGGACCTGTCCCGCGACTCGATCGAGCGCCTCTCGGCGTCTGGATTTGGTCGCGGATTCCTGACGGCGTCCCTGCGGGCCCGCCTGCGCAAGGCCGACTTCAGGGACCTCGGCCATCTGGCCCAGTCCTCGCCGGACGCGATCGCCAAGGTCCGGAAGTTCGGCCCGGTCCGGCTCGAGGCCGTTCGGACCTTCATCCTCGAGGAGATCGCCCGATCGCTGGCGGGCGCGCGCGAGATGCACACGCTGGAGGCCACCAGGGAACGGCGGCTCGCCCGGCTGCGAGCCATGCCGGTCGAACGCCTGTCTCTCGACGAACACGAGATCGCAGCCCTCGGCTTCGAGGGAGGTTCCTGTGCGGACATCGCCGGCCGTTCGCGCCTCGAGCTTCTTCGCGCGGGTGTCATGGCCTCCAGCGATCTGGATCGCATCGTGACTTCGCTCGCCCGCTTCCTGAGAGAGGGCAGGCCGATCATCCCTCCTGCGGTGGAGGCGTCTGCGGAAGCCCCGGCGGCCGACACGACGGACGCTGCCGCTCGGCGTGCCGCCCTGCTCGCGGAACAGGATCGCGAGTGGGAGGAGGCAGCTCCGGCCGGCGGTCGGCGCCGGGCCGGCGCCGTATGAGAGTGCGGCAGAGGGAGGCTGAGAGCCGAGGCCCGCTTGTCGCGTGTCGCTCTCATTCACCTGGCATACGGCTCGCCACCTGGCCCGGCGTCCGTGAGGATCCGAATGCTCCAGATCATTGATCCGGCGCGCTTTCTGATCACCAAACCGGCAACCACTTTGGCCGAAAGCGCGCTTGCCCATTCGGAACTCACCACTCCAAGCGCACTTCGGATAGCGGCTGGGGCTGCAGAGTCGCGCAGCCCCGGCCAGCTCTCGCTCAGGGCATGGTCGGGTAGGACCGGACGCGTGTGCGGCCCTCGACCATGCCTGCAGGCGACAGTCCCGCGCCCGCAGTCGAGCCCGTCGGACCGCCCTCCGTGACTGTCGGCGCGGTCCAGCCCTCCGAGCGCCACCCTTGAGCACGCTCGTGCACGTCAACAGAACCGTGCTCCTCCAGGACGTCCATGACGGTGGTGGCGCGGGCGTCGTCGGCCCGAACGGTGACGAGCGTGCCGCCTCGGCGCACCCCCTCCGAGTAGGTGTGAGCGTCGGCTTCGTTCACGCCCGCTCCGGTCAGTCCACCGATCAGACCGCCGGCAGCCGCGCCGATGCCCGCCCCCGTCAGGGTCGTGACGAGCCAGCCTGCGGCGACCACCGGTCCGACGCCGGGAATCGCGAGAAGGCCCAGCCCGGCGAGCAGACCGGCGGCACCGCCGACGACCGTTCCGAGCGTCGCGCCGGTGCCTGCACCGGTTTCCGCGCCTTCCTTGGCCTGGCGGTGATCTCCGGCACCCCGGCCGACAAGGCCGGCGTGACGGTCACCCTCGTTGTTGCCGACAATGCTGATGTCCGAGTGCGGCACCCCGGCGGCTTCGAGCTTGGTGACGGCGGCGCTGGCTTCGTCGTAGCGGTCGAACAGGGCTGTGATGGTCTGTTGCGGCATAGAGGTCTCCTGATGATGTCGTCTGTCGGATGGACGCGAGGTGCCGAGGCTTACTGAGCCGCGACGTTGCCCTTGAAATCGACGCCGACGTGGACGGACTTGCCGTTGAGCATCGCGCTGCCGCGCCAGATGCCCTTGTCGTCCTTCTTGAGGTCCTTCACCTCCTTGTAGCCGGCATCCTCGAGGCGCTTTCGCGTCTGTCCTTCCGTGAAGCTGTTGGCGCCCTCTTCGAGCTTGGCGCTCGAGGCCGTGCCGGTCGTGCCCGGCTTGTTCGCGTCCGGCCGGTCCGTGTTCGGGCGCGTCACCGCCTGCTGCCCACCGGACTTCTCGCTGGTGGACGCGTCCGGGGCCGGCTTGCCGGTGGTCGTGGTCTGAGCAAGGGCCGGGGTGGCACCGAGCAGGGCCAGAAGGCCAAGGGCGGTAAGTGTCTGCCGCATGAGTGTTCTCCCACGTTGATCGTGACCTCAATCCTGAGGTCCGGGAGATCGTTCCAAAATCCAGTTTGCCGCCGTGCGCGGGCGTTGCGCATTCATCCGTGCAACCGATAAGCTATGTTGCCGGGACCGCAGTATGGATGAACATCGGCCTCAAGACGTTGGCCGATTATACACCTGACTGCTTCTCACTGTCCGGCGGACGCGCGGGAATCCTCCTGGCGATCTCTTGAGGGTGCCGGTGATGATCGGCAGGTGCGCAAGGCAGGGCGGAGGCTGGCCTGGGTAGCCCGGCAGGCCGAGAATGCGGCCGAGGGCGACGTGACGTGCGGAGCTTTCGGTCCCGCACCCGCGTTGGTCCGCGCCTCCTCCGCCGCCCCGCGAGACAGCGTCATGGCCGTCAACCTTCGCTCGGAACTCACTCGGCCGGTCTCGCTCGCGCTGGCCGGGATCATCGGGCTGCTTCTCGCCGCCGTGATTATCCAGGCCACGGTCCGGAGCCAGGACCGGCGCACGCATCAGGAGCAGGTTAGCGGGTTTCTCCAGATCCAGGCCGGCATCCAATCCGAACTCGACCGGCTGAAGGCCCTCGCCGGGACCGCCACGGAGGTGCAGGGCCGGATCATTGCGGGCGAGCAGCATATCCGCGAAGCCGCCCAGAGTGCCGCGCTGGCGCGTGCCCAGATCGCCAGCCTCGACGACCAGCGGAAACAGGCCGAGCAGAAGGCCGTCGAGACCGAACAGGTGATAGCGGGTCAGACGCAGCGACTGAGCGACCTGCAGGCGCAAGACCAACAGGCCGAGCAGAGCCTGAAGGCGCTCCAGGCCGCCGCCGCGCTCGCGGAGCAGACGGCGAAGACGCACACGCAGGACCTGGCGGAGACGAGCCGCAGGCTGGCGGAGGCGCGCCAGCAGGAAACCAAGCTGCGCCAGGACATTGCCACGCTCTCTCAGGAGACTTCGACCAAGCGCGCCGCGCTCTCGGACACCGACCAGCAGCAGCGGCAGAGCCGCGAGGCCATCGACGCGGCACAGCGAGATCTCTCAGGAGCGAGAGCCGAAGCCGAGCGGCTGTCGCAGCAGCGGACCGAGGCGCAGCAGGCCATCACCGGCCTGACGGCCAAGCGCGAGAGACTGGAGGGCGACATCAAGCAGGCTGAGCAGCTGCAGCAGTCTCGTGGCCAACTCGCGGACGCCCGGCAGCAGGAGATCAAGCTGCGCGGCGACCTCACCGGATTGTCGCGGGACATGGCGGCGAGGACGGCCGATCTGAAACAGCTCGAGGAGCGTCGGCGGCAGGCCGGGGAAACCATCGCGAGCACGCAGAAGGAGCTGGCGACCGTCAAAGCTGACGCCGAGCGCCTGTCTCGGCAGCGGGCGGAGCTCGATCGAGCCGTTGCGGACCTGGGCGGCAAACGTGACCAACTCACAGCCGACCTCAAGCAGGCAGAGCAGCAGCTCCAGCAAAGCCGCGACGCGCTGACGGCCACGCAGAGGGACGTGGCTAGCGCGCAGTCAGGGCGCGACCGTTTGGTCTCCGAGCGTGCCCAGGCGGAGGATGCCGTCAGGAAGCAAACCGGGGAGCGCGAGAAGTCGGCCTTCGAGCTTCAGGGCTTGCAGAAGCAGCACGCCGAGGCACAGGCTCAGCTCGCGACGCTGACGGAGAGCATGGCCAGGCGGAACAAGGAGCTGGCTGGCCTCGAGGACCAGCTGAAGACGACCCGGCAGGAACTCGCGGACGCACAGAGCAAGCTGGCCGATACCCGCCAGCAGCTATCAGGGCAGCCCGCCTCCGATGGCGGTGCCCCGGGCAAATCTGATGGCGGCGGACCGGAGACGACATCTTCCGCTCCAGGCAGATCGAACGGCTACGGGCCATCTCCCGATCAGCCTCCGAGGTGACAGGATCGTCCGTACGGGGTGCCAACCCTCAAGGAGGCGCCCCCGTGCTACCAACCCTCAAGGAGGCGCCCCTGTGCTGAGCGGGGACGAGACTGTGCCCCCGAGCAGCGCACAGCAGGCCCGCCCCCGCATGAAAGGGCGACCGTATTCGCGAAGCTAAGCTTCGGGCAGCCGCTCTATTGACCGGCGACCGCATCGCTGAAACGGCGCCATGACACGTCATCACCCACACTGATTACGTAGAACTTGGCTATTGGAACCCTATCCTTTGCTCGATGTTCTGAGGGTAGCGTTCTGTACGCTTTCCTGCTGCAACTCCGGAGGGGATTGATGGCCAAGACTGCCATGCTGACATCTGTAGCTGTCCTCGTGCTAGGCTCGACACTCGCAGCCGGGCACGCAATGGCACAAGCCGGTCCTCCGGATTGCGCACCGCCCGGCAGCCTCGCGACCCTCCAGGACGACCCCGTCTGCCAGGATGGCGTGCGGGATGGGGACGTGATCGAGCGCAGGGCGGTTCGGCGCTCCCGCACGGTTCTGCGGCCGGAGACGGTCGAGCGCAGGCGGACGGTGCTGCGGCCCGAGGTCGAGCAGACGGCCACGACGGTTCCGGAGGAGGTCGATGTCCCGGTCGCCCGCACCGAGCTGCAGCCGGTGACGGTGCCGACCCGGCGCACGGTCGAGAGGCCCGTCACCGTCCAGCGCGCCCGCACGGTGATGCAGCCCGAGCAGGTGCCGGTCCAGCGCACGGTGGTTGAGCGCGAGCAGGTGCCGGTGACCCGCACCGTGATGCGGCCCGAGCAGGTCCCGGTTCAGCGCACCGTTGTCGAGCGTCAGCAGGTGCCCGTCACCCGCACGGTGATGCAGCCCGAGCAGGTACCGGTCACCCGGACCGAGATGCGTCCCGAGCTGGTCCCGGTCAGTCGCACGGTCACGGAGTTCGCTCCGGTCACGAAATCGCACACCGTCATGGTGCCCTACCTCGCCTTCCGGCCCGAGACGGTGCAGACGACCGAGATCGTGGCGCAGCCGCGCACCGTCACCGGGACCGAGACCGTGATGCGGCCCCGGACCGTCACCGAGATGCAGACGGTCGAGCGCCCCCGCACCATCACGGAGACCCAGACCGTCGAGCGTCCGCGCACCGTGACCGAGATGCAGACGGTGATGCGGCCCGAGACGGTGACGGAAACCCGGGAGGTCGCGCGCCCGCGCACCATCACGGAGGCCCGCACGGTGCTGCGTCCCCGCACGGTTGTCGAGAACGAGACCGTCCTTCAGCGGCGCACGGTGACCGAGAACCGGACCGTGCTGCGGCCCCGGACCGTGGTGGAGAACCGCACCGTGACGCGCCCGCGAACGGTGGTGAACAGCCGCACGGTGCTGCGCCCCCACACGGTTACCAGCCGGGAGGCGGTTCTGCGTCCGGAGACGGAGGTCACCACCGGCACGGTCGAGCGGCGCGCCGGCATCCGCAACGCGGCGTTCAGGGAATAGGACGCGGCTTGGCAGGGGCCGGCGCTCTGACCGGCTCCGCCATTCCACAACGGGCCGCGTCTCTGCGAGCGGTGCGGCTCGGCCCACTCGGCCGGTGGCGTAAAACAGCCGAGAGCCGGCGGTCATTCGCCTCAATGGGGACGTGGCCGGCACCGCGTTTTCGGCCCACACACGCCGCCTGTCGCCGGCCGAATTCGGGCCGCGCGACGGACGGGTCTGTCCACGAGTAGAGACATTCCGAGGTGCCTCTCCTGACAGGCCGGAACGGGAGCGACGAGCGTGACGTAACCGATCCAGCACTCCGGCCCGCTGAGATCCACGTTGCCGCGGACACGGTGCTGGCCCGCAGGATGGCCACCGATATTCTCGTGCATGCTGGCCAACGCATCGTGGAAGGGCGAGACGCAGGTGAGGCCCTCGTCGTCCTCGACGCACGCGCCGACCACGCACACCTGATCCTCGCACGTGTCAGTCTGCCTACCCGCCGAGGAGGAAACAGCATGCCGAGGCATCTGGCATCGTTCGGCATCGGCTTCGTCGCTGGTCTGCGCAGCATGACAGCCTGCGCCGCCTTGAGCTGGGCTGCCTCGCGCGGTCGCACGCGATCCGATTGGATCCCGTCCGGCCCCTTGCCACGCGGCCTCGCCACGGCGGCTGCCCTGGCCGAGATGGCGGGCGACAAGATGCCGTTCGCGCCCGACCGGCGCATCCCGCCCTCCCTCGCGGCACGGCTGGCGATCGGCGCTGTCGGCGGTGCGGCCCTGGCCGGGCGTGACATATCACCGGCAACCGGTGCCGTTGCCGGGATGGCAGGGGCGCTCGCGGGCACTCGTCTCGGCCGGGCCGCGCGGGGTGGCACGACGCGCTCAGGCTTCGACTTGGCTCGGGGACTGACGGAGGACGTTGTGGCCGCCGGGCTTGCCACAGCCTTGGTCAACGCCGCGGCGGAGGGCCGCAACGCGGGCTGAGACGCGCGCGTCCTGTAGGCTGTCCGGCGGCTTTCCCTGACCCGGCTTCCGTCCTCAGCGCCGCGTTCGGCTGGCTCACGCCGCGTCGTGCTCGCCAAGGTTCGCGCCGGGGCGACGGCCGGAGGCCGAAAAGGTCACGGATCTTGGCAATTTGCCCGAGCACGGTCAGGGTGTCGGACGTGCTCGCGCAGGCCCCCGAGGATCCGACCTCCCGCCGGTGCTTCGGCGATCTGCTCCTAGGGAACGGGCACTTGAAGCGGCTTGCCCGTATCCACGACGTAGACCGAGAGGATCTTGACCGGCTTGTCGCCGACGACCGTGTAGCCCGCGTGCGGCACCTCGCGCTGGTTGATGCCGTGCTCGCCAGCGGGCCGCTCCTTCGGCTCCTTGCCCGCTATCTGCGCTGAGCCGCCTTCCAAGACGTAGAAAACTTCCTCGCCGTTGTGAAAATGCCGCCGGGAGGTCGCGCCGGGTGGGATCTCGACGAGCTGAACGACGATCTCCTTGCCCTCCACACCTGAGACGGGTGTGCGCCCTAGCTCGGTCCGCTTGACCTCCTGCGCCTGAGCAGCACCCGTGAAGCCCAGCGCGCAACCGAGCGCAATCCCGAAACACCGAAGCCTTAGCGGCATGGCCGTCCTCCCGATGCAATGAGGATGGCACGCCGCTGCTGCGGTTGAAAACGCAAAATCCTACGCACTTGGGCAGCCCCCAGCAGCAGGACTCGGACGAGCCACGGAGGCAGCGCCGCGTGTCACGCGACCACGACGTCAGCCGTGGAAGGCAACATCGCAGAACACGAAGTGCGGAGCACCGAGTGCACGCCTAGCTCCACTGGGCAGCTTTCCGCAGCGGACGCCTGGCTGCACAGCGGTAGCTAAGTGGTTGCTAGCCGCTGTGTCCGGCCTCAGCTTTTGCAGTTAAGTTATTGAAGGTATTGGTGAGCGCGCTGGGACTCGAACCCAGGACCTACAGATTAAAAGTCCAAAAAATCAGTTGATCTACCAACGGCTTATGGGTGCCGTGTTGCAGTGGTGTTGCGAAGGCTTCAGCTGAGCAGCCCGGCCTCAACGCCTGCTAGCATCGCCGCTTCGTCTTCTCGCGCTTCAAAGAGATACCCGTACCGGTCCATGGTCTGCTGGATCGACGCGTGCCCCATCAGGGTCTGGATCCGCTTCGGGTTCAGGCCCTGCTCGATCCATAACGCGGCCGCAGCATGTCTTAAGGCGTGCAGGCCGTATTTCGCCGCGGCCACCTTAGTCGCCCTCCCCTGCTCGTCCTTGCCGTCCTTCTGCACCGTGATGCCAGCCGCAACCTGAAGCGGCCAGAAGAACCGATGCAGGATGTTGGCATGACCTTGGACGGTGCCTGTCGTAGTCGGGAAGACGAGGCCAAGCGGACCGTTAGGGCAAGCCAATCTCCAAGCCTTCAGCTCGCGGAGCAGCGTCGGCGGCAGGGGGATGTCTCTGATGCCTGCCTTGGACTTCGGCGGTCCAAAGGTATTGAACCGGTCTGCTCGACGCCGGACGTGAAGGACACCGCGCTTCAGGTCCACGTCCTCCCACAAGAGTCCGCGCATCTCTGAGCCTCGTAGGCCGGCGAAAAGCAGCGTGAGGAGCATCGGCCGCGAGGTGTCGCTCGGCGCGTCGTAGACGAACGCGTCCTTGCCGAAGCGCCCGTCCGCCACAGCATTCGATGTGATCGGCTTGACCACATGGGCTGCGATGCCCGCCTGCTCGCAGGCCCGCACCTCCGGTCCGCTGTAGTAGCCCCGATCGGCGACCACCTCGGCCTGGCTCGCTCCAGTCGCCTTCTGCGCGGCGCCCGCCATGGTGCTGAGCTGTGCCCGGTCGCTCCCCGTCGTGACCACATCGTGGGCGACCACCAAGTGGTGTCCAGCTTCGACGGCGGCCTGCACGTTATAGCCGACGATGCCTGAGCCTCTGGCGTTCATCGAGCGCGCGTCGGGATTGGTGAGCGACACTTGGCCATCCGGCGAGGCACGCAGCTGCTCGTCGATGAGCTTGAGGTCCGCCAAGTAGGCGTGAAGCACGGTCAGCTTCTGGGTGAGATGCTCGACCCGCGCTTGCCGATCGGGCTCAGCGGCGTCTGCCCCGTCCATCTCAGCCATGTACCGCCCGATAGCCGCCTCGATCTCCGCGAGGCGGCGCTGCATCTTGGCCGGTGTGAAGTTCCGATCCCGGTTGTTCACCGCCTTGAACTTCGAGCCGTCGATCGCGACCACGCTATCGCCCAGCAGGCCCATCTTGCGGCACAGCAGCACGAATCGGCTGCAGACCTTGCGGATCGACGGCCCATTGTCTCGGCGGAAGTCGGCGATCGTCTTGTGATCGGGCACAAGCCGCCCGGTCAGCCACATCAGCTCGACATTGCGCTCCGCCTCGCGCTCCAGCCGCCGGCTCGACGCGATACGGTTGAGATAGCCATACACGTACAGCTTCAGGAGCACGGCTGGATGGTAGCCAGGCCGGCCCATGATCGTCGGACGTGCGCGGATAAAGCCGAGTTCCTGTAGATCGAGGGCATCGACAAAGACGTCGATGACCCTGACGGAGTTGTCCGCATCGACGAAGTCATCCAACTGATCGGGAAACAGCATCACCTGATTGCGGTCGGCCCCCTCGATATAGCCAGCCATCGGCAGCTCCGGCCTGAATGCCAGACGCTATCAGATCGCCGACTTTCCACACAGCCTCGGCCAGGATCGGCCATTCCGCTGGTGCTGAATCTGCCGGCAAGCGGACATTCCACGCGGCCCATGTGAATGCCTCAGGGTGACCCGATGCAGCCCTTCACGGCGTGTGTGAGGAATGTCCGGTCGCGAGCGTATTCCGGACAATTGATTTCCTAACAGGGTTTCCTGACGCGGGCAGCCGAGGGACCAGGGCACCGGGCAGGACGCAATCGGCGTGCATGGTTTCCCGTCGTTTTCTCGACATTACGCCTGGTTGAACTGTGTCGCTGCACCGAGCTGGAACATGCGCCTCAGCCCGTCGCTTCCTCACGGAACAGGAAAGCGAACTGATGCCCTCAGCAGTAAT
>NZ_JBAWTG010000121.1:0-13593 GCF_037106235.1 Methylobacterium nigriterrae
GAAGAACGAGACGATCTGTCGGCGCCCATCCTCCAGCTGCTTGTAGCGGCAGGCCCAGCCTTCCAGGATCAGGTTGATGTGCGGCGGGGGATCGCCCTCCTGGATGATGTCCTGGTGGGGTCCGAACAGGCGCACCTTCCGGCTCGCAGCGTCCTTGAGCGTGCACTGGTCATCGTAGGAGAGCCGGGTGAACTGCCCGAGCTTGCGGATGAGGTGTTGGGGCATGACCGCCTCCATGCCGCCGCAGCGGCAGAGCGCGCTGCTCCCACGCAGCTCAGATTACACCTGTGTGATTGCCGGCCCGCGACATTGGGAGAAGCTCGTCCAGACCAACGCAGGGTGCAGCTGCACCGATCCGGCCTCGGCGGTCGTGCGTTGCGGACGAGAACACTGCCGGAGGTCGGATGCCCCGCTACTACTTCCATCTGCGCACCCCGGACGGCCTGCAGTGGGATGAGGAGGGCGTGCCGTTCGCCGGCCTGGAAGCCGCCTACCTCGATGCGTGCCGGACCATTCCGGCCATGACGGCCGAACTGCAGCGCACCGGCACGCGGCCGAGGCAGCTCCTGTGCTACGTCTTCGAGATCGCGGATGCGGAGGGTCAGTTCCTGATGGAGGTGCCCTTCGCGGAGGTGCTCGACAAGTGGCGCAAGCCAAGCCGCCCGCCGGCGTCCAAACAGAAGATGCGGGCCGAGATGCAGCGGACTGAGCGCCTGATTGCCGCGGTCCAGCAGGAGCGAAACGCCCTGTACGTCACGCTGTCCCAGACCCATGCCCTGCTGGCCCGCTTGCGTGCGCTCGACCTCGATGGCCGTGGCCAGCGCCAGTCAGGGTAGCGAGCGAACGCGAAGATCTACCGCTGCAGTCGAAGGCCGGCGAAGGTGAGCGTGGCCGAGTAGATGGGATGGCTGTTCTCGTCCTTGACCATCACCGTGAACGTGCGCTGATCCCCATTCGCTAAGATCTCTTCGCGGGCGATGTCCGGCAGTAGGCGCTTGGCCTTCTGACGCGCCTCGTCCGGGCCTGACAGCTCGGTTCCGGTGTCGTCGAACTCGGGACCGCCGTCGTGAACGTCGAAGAAGTAGCGGGGCATGTGGCTCTCTGCAGGGTACAGGCGGGAGCACACGGATCTCGCAGTCGCTGACGCCCAGGATCACAGTCAGCGATTGTCGACTTCTGCACAGAGTGGCCGCGAGGCGCCATAACGTGCGTGAACTTCCCGCGCGTGAGGCGTCGGCTGCGTTCCAATAGGGGTTGCTCCACCGGAACTGAGCTGAGCATTCCCGTCTCTGAAGCGGCTCGCTGTCTGGACTTTACGGAACCGGGCAGCCCGCAGCGTGGCCGCCTGATCGGGCCACGTCGCCGGTCGAAATGATTGTCCCGACGCGAGCGGCTACCCATCTCGGCGGCCATCATGACCGCTGACGAATAGCGCTCTGCCCTCAAGCCGCTGGGGCTTACGCAGGCTGCCGCTGCGACCTTTCTCGGGATCGAGGAAGTTACGTCACGACGCTGGGCAACGGACAAGTCACGCGTTCACGGCGCGGCCAAGAAGTTGTTGCGCCTTGATGATCGCGATGAAGCTCACGCCAGAGCAGGTAGCCAAATGCCTGGACGATCAGCCGGCCGCGTCAACACCTCGGGCGCGGCTTCGGCGTCGGCACCTCGACAAGCTGGCCCGTGAGCGGATTGAGGATGACCATGACGCCCTCCTGAACTCGTGTGAGTGACGAGTTCGCGGACCTAAACGGGCGAAATCGCGACAGTTTCCCGGGTGTAATCCGACGTGGTTAGGGCCCTCTTAACCCTCGGCGATGACCTTCCCGCCGCCTGTCGCGAACTGTCCTGTCGGGCAGTGCCGCACCGACGCTGCCACTTAGTCCGAGGTCTTCTGGAGCACCCGAAGCGGCTGCTCCGCCCACCGATAAGGATGCCGTGCTGGCGCGCCTGTTGAGCGCGGGCACACGAGCCTCCCAGCCAATCTGTTCCGGCTGCTAGGAAGCTCGCTCCTGAAGCTCAGCGTCGTCCAGGGAGCGCGAGCGGGAAGCTCAACTCGGTGGTGCCGTTCGGCAGCAGCATCTGCGCAGGAGGCGCTGTAAATGGGCCTGCGGCTTTGATCGCTGCGATAGCGCGCTCATCGAGGCTGCGTGTTCCGGAACTCCTCTCGACCTCCATCGCCAGCACGGAGCCATCCTCGGCGACGCGAACCCGAACATCGACCGCAACCGAGCGACCGTTCTGCTGACGCGCGGCGCGGGAGCGGTCGGCTGCCTCGATCTTCGCGACCACGGACGAGAGCCAGCGCTGGACACTGACTGGCGCAGCCGCTTCGCCCGTGCCGACAAGGCCGAGAAGGGTGAGGCTGAGGCAGAGGCAGCCCGTGAGGAGAGCCAAGCGAAGGGGCATGAGAGCCGTGGCTGAGAGCGTCAGATCGGCCACCTTCTCACCCCCTTGTGAAGCGAGCGGCTGCGGGGCTGGAGGATCATTCTTTCCTGGCACACATCAAACCTGCCGCAGACCGGCACACGCGGCAAGGGATAATGGCCGGGCCCCTTCAATAGGCCAGACGAACTAGGCCGAGCATTCGGCTTGTCAGTTTGGGTATATCCTCCGCCTAATCTGTGACTGCGTCATGGCTGCTCTGCCATATTGCAGCGCACCATAGTGTCGTCACATTCCGAGGCATTTTGCCGGCCCGTCAGATAATAACGGGAATGCAGAAATGACCTCGGGTGCTCGCCTCGCTCTCCTTGCTCTCGCCGCAGCCGGCTCTGTCGCGGCGTCCGGTGCCGAGGCTCGTTCGGCAGTGCGGGCGCAGGCTGGTGTGGCCTCGTGGTACGGCCCGGGCTTCCATGGCCGGACGACTGCCAATGGTGAGCGCTTCAACACGCACGCGCTGACCGCGGCTCACCGCACACTGCCCTTCGGCACGAAGGTGCGGGTCACGAACAACAGCAACGGCCGCTCCGTCGTGGTCCGCATCAACGACCGGGGTCCCTATGTCGGCGGGCGCGTGATCGACCTGTCCAACGCCTCAGCCACGGCCATCGGCCTCTCCGGTCTCGCCAAGGTCAGCCTCGCGCGCATGTAGGGTGACGCGATTCGCCATCAGCGGTGGGGCTGGCTCAGGCTGCTGCGGTGGGGCTCAATAAGCGCGCGGCGCAGACCATCAGCGTGGCTACGCTCGACCAAGTAGCACCGCCACATCACTGGAGCCGCAGCAAGACCGACCGCGCTTCAGCGCGGCTTTCGCTTCTCCGAGGCAGGGCTCTGCTCTCTGAACACCTGCGCGCACCTGTTGCCAAGGCTAGCGCGCATCACAGAGCGCGCCCACTCGCGTCTGCCCTCGTCCATCAGCGTCAGTGCGGACTGCTTCGGCGTCTGCTTGGCACAGGCGCGCATCAGCTTCATGGATGGGTACTCATCCTCACGCCCGCAGGACTTCTTCGCTTGTAGGAAGAGGCCATATTCGCGGAAGTGCTTCGGGCAATCGTCCTCGACCGAAGCGCCCGCGGCGATAGCGTCCGTTGTGAGGAGAACCGCGACGAATAGCATCACGAGACGTGGTGGCATGTGCTGGTCCTGGCTTGCTTCAACCGGCCTACATGGACCAGCCCTACACCGCGGCCAGAGCAGCACGCGTGCCGATGCGAAGCGTTCGGACGAGCCTGACGCTGACGCACATTTTCGGTGGCTCCCAAACAGTCAGGTGAGCGCTTAGGCGACTGCTGCAACCAGAAGGTCGAGGCAGGAGGCCGGCGACAACGTGGGACAGGTGCCATCCGCGGTGCCTTCAGAGACCACCCCGGCTGAGTTTCGGCCATGTCGTTCCCCACGTCCTCCTAAACGCATCTCCACGGTGCTCGCTGCGATCCACGCCCACGATGCGGCACGATGTTCGGGCCAGCACGATCAGCCCCACGGCAGCGAGAACGTGCCAGCAACCCTTCGGCTACGCGATGCCGGCGTTCTTCACGCTCGATGATTTCGGCACCGGCTTCGCCTCGCTGACGCGCCTGAAGCAGTTCCCGGTCGGCCACCTGAAGGTGGACCAGAGCTTCGTGCGCAACCTGGAGCAGGACAGCGACGACGCGGCCATTGTCGCGGCGGTGGTCGGCCTTGGCCGCAGCATGGGCGTGAAGGTCACGGCTGAAGGTGTCGAGACTGAGGGTCAGGCACAGCGGCTCAGCGCGATGGACTGCGACTACGCCCAGGGCTACCGCTACGCCAAGCCGATGGCCGGCTCGCGCGTGCCTTGGCTCCTTCAGAACTGGTCCGCCGATGCTGCGCTGAAGGAGGCCAAGATCCTGCGGCTCGCCTGACTGCCAAGTCCATCGCGCTGCTCAGCCGCACTGGCTCGGCAGCTACCACTCCACGCAGATCTTGCCGAAGTGCACCCCACGCTCCTGATAAGCCAGCGCCTCGGGCAACTGCTCGAATGTGAAGCGGCGGTCGATCACTGGCCGGATGCTGGAGAGGTTCAGCGCGGCCACGAACTCCTGCTGCTGACGGCGATTGCCAACGATCAGACCCTGAAGCCGAGCCTGCTTGGTCATCAGTTGCCCAGTCGGCACTTCGCCGCCGAGGCCGGTTAGGACGCCGATCAGCGAAATGTGGCCGCCCACCCGCACCGCTTCGATGGATTGAGCCAGAGTACCGGGGCCGCCGATCTCCAGCACGTGATCAACACCACGGCCACCCGTCCAGTCGCGGACCTTTGTGCCCCAGTCAGGATGCTGCCGGTAGTTGACGACACGATCCGCGCCGAGAGCCCTAGCGCGCTCCAGCTTCTCGTCGGACGACGAGGTTATGACGACCGCTGCTCCCATGAGCTTGGCAATCTGCAAGGCAGCAATTGAGACGCCGCCAGTCCCAAGTGCCAGCACAACGTCACCGGCCTTGAGGGCTCCGTCACTGACAAGGGCGCGCCATGCGGTGAGACCCGCTGTCGTGATGGTTGCGGCCTCAGCATAGCTCCAGCCATTGGGAGCATGGGTGAACGCATGAACCGAGCGCACCGCGTGCGAGACGGCAAAACCGTCGATCCCGTCACCTGGGACGCCCGCGAAACTGCCCACGGGCGTCTGCGGCAGACCATCCTGCCATTGGGGAAAGAAGCAGGAGACCACGTGATCGCGCGGCTTGAACTCCGTCACGCCTGAGCCGACAGCCTCGACCACGCCTGCACCGTCCGACATCAAAACCCGACCATCGGCAGCCGGAAACTGGCCGGTCGCGACGAGAAGGTCATGGTAGTTGAGGGAGGTGGCGTGCAGGGCCACGCGAACCTCGCCCGGCCCAGGCTCGCCGGGATCGGCTCTATCGGCGATCTCCAGCCGGTCGAGACCGCCCGGTGTACGCATCACGAAAGCCTTCATCTCCGCTCCTTCCTTGCTGTTCGCTACGGACGGAATGCTTCGAGCGCTTCGCGTACATAGGAGAGGGGGGAGCAGGACACAGGGCTGCCTACCTCAGCGTCCTCTTGAACGTCCCCGCCACGGTCCTACCCGGTAGTTCCCGCCAAGGATCGGTCTGAACCGTCAGGCTGGCACGATCAGCGCCACGGTTCCCGCGACGAGCCAGAGGGTAGTGAGGAGAAGGCGTCGGCGAGCGTCGGACTGCGAGGTGCCCGAACGGGCTCAGAGCAGGCCAGCGATGCCGACAGGTGGGCCGCGAAGCGGGAGCGAGCGGAACGCCTCAGGAGGTTAATGGGAACTGGAACGAGAGGCAGGCAAGCGGGTTGATCGGCACTCCGCCAGAGACCCGGAGCGAGGATGAGCGCCCACATGCTACCTGTCGTGCTGGCAGGAATGTTCGTTGCCGGATGTCTGGCGATCCAGGCACTGCACAGGTGGGCGGATCAGGTGACCGAAGCGCTTGGGGGCCTGCTTTTCGTGCTCGGACTGTTCTTCGGCGTCGTGTGGCTGGCTGACTACGAGCCTCGGCGGCACACCGCCAGCACCACCGTGGCTCCAGCTTCGGCAACAGCAATGTACGGCGGCATAAGCCCACGCTTCACCGCGTCAGCCACCCAGGAGGCAAAGCTCACAAAGGCGGGGCCGGTCGCATACCCTGAATGAGTGCGCGATCCTCCAGCCACCTCGGTCCGCGACAGCTTGTCGGCTGCTCTGTTCCAGAGCCGATCAGGACAAGGCCGGAACCTCATTGGGCAGGAAGGCGTGCAGCAGGAGCTTGAGGTCGTCCTCCTGCACGAGGTCTGCCGCCTCCTGCGGTGTGCACCAGCATAACTCTCGCTGGCCCCGCTCTGGCCAGCGGTTGTGCTGCCCCGTCACGTGCAGCGGGAACACGCTGACCGCGCAGGATACCACCATGCCGTTGTCGAGGCGCTTGTCGTACTCGTAGGTGCCGAGAACGGCCTTGCTGATCCGCCCCTTCAGTCCGGCTTCCTCGTACGCCTCCCGTTCCGCCGCCCGATGCGGCTTGCGCCCCGGCATCGGCCAGCCCTTAGGCAGGACCCAGCGCCGGGTCTCACGCGAGGTGATCAGCAGAACCTCAAGCTCGCCCTGCATGTCGAACCGATAGGGCAGAGCCGCCACCTGCCGCCGCGCTTTGCGCCACTTCTTCTTCACCCCTACCATCGCGATGCCGTAACCCAAACCTCTTGCCAACCGCGCGGCGGCAGGCAAGTTCGCCCACAGGCTTCTCGGCAGCGGAGGCTCACATGCCGATGCTGGACGATTTCGGAGCGGGAGCGTAGCTCTGAGGCGCGGCAGGAGCGCTCTCGCGTCAGGCTGCGGCCTTATCAGAATCGGATGCCCTGTGAGGGTCGAGATCGAGCGCAGGTTTCTCGCCGCCCCTGAGGTGCTGACCCGCTGCCAGTCGGGCGTACACATCCGTCAGGGCTATCTGCACACAGACGACAAGAACACGCTTCGGGTGCGCCGTGCGGGTGAGCGCGGCTTTCTCACGTGGAAGGGCAAGAAGCAGGGCTCCTCACGGGCCGAGTTCGAGCGGGAGATTTCGCCCGACACGGCAGACTTTCTTCTGCGCCTCCTGCCACCCGAACGCTGTCTGGAGAAGATGCGCTACAGGGTCGAGCATGCCGGTCTGATGTGGGACGTGGACGTGTTTGAGGGGCCACTCGCAGGACTGATCCTGGCCGAGGTGGAGTTGCAGCACGAGGGCCAGCCAGTGACGCTGCCGCCGTGGGTCATGCGCGAGGTGACGCATGAAAAGCGCTATCGCAACTCACGGCTGGTTGGCCGCAGGAGCCCGCCCCGCAATCGCGCTGCATAGGTTGGTGTGGTCAGCGGCATCATCGGCACCGGCTCGTCCATCATGCTCGTGCCTGTCCTGGCCTACGTGTACGGGCCGAAGGAGGCGGTTCCGATCATGGCGGTGGCGGCCGTCATGGCGAACGTATCGCGTGTCCTGGCATGGTGGCGCGAGATCGATTGGAGAGCCTTCGCGGCTTATGCCGCACCCGGAGCACTGGCCGCAGCAGTGGGAGCGCGGACACTTCTCATGCTGCCGTCCCGCGCGGTCGATCTTGCCATCGGCGTCTTCCTGCTCTCGATGGTCCCAGTCCGGCACTGGCTCGCGGCCCGCCTGCTACGGCTGCACCTTTGGCACCTTGCGGTAGCGGGTGCTCTGATCGGCTTCCTGACAGGCATCGTGGTCTCGACCGGTCCGATATCGGTCCCGGTCTTCGTCGGCTACGGCTTGGCCAAAGGCGCATTCATCGGCACTGAAGCGGCCGGCTCTCTGGCTGTCTACGCAAGCAAGGCGCTCACCTTCCGTGGAGCAGGTGCTCTATCCACGAGCACGCTCCTGAAGGGGCTTGTGGTGGGCTCATCGCGGATGGGCGGCGCTTTCCTCGCCAAGCCGTTCGTGTTGCGGCTCTCGCCTGACGTGTTCCAGTTCGTGATGGACGGCCTGATGCTGGCGTCCGGGCTCAGCATGCTTTGGGGTGCCGCAGCGATGCGCTGACTGCCGGCTCCGCTGGCGCTGCGCTGGGAGGAGCAGCGCGGCCCACCCGTGGCGCGACCGACGCATATCTTGGTCGCGGCAGCCAGTTACGCCCGTACCATTTCCGGCTCCGCGTCTCAGTCTACTATCGGACCTAATTCACTGGAACATAAGGTGAAATTCAACATGGATTATGATGTTGCTAACCAAAATTCCGAACAGACCGAGATCAACCCCGAGGCCGATGGCCCAGGCGATGGCAACTCCGACCTCACCCATGTTGTCGCCGCCGCCCAGGGGGGCGTCCGCACCGACCTTGGCGCCCGCATCGACACACCAATGGAAGAAGCCCTGCGCGCTGGTATACGTGCAGATGTCCGAATCTCTGATCAGACCGTCCAAACAGGCCCTGAATCACCTTACAGCGCGTCGTTGCCTATCCGTCTGCTGAAGCGGGGAGTGTCACAACTCGCATAGCCCGCGTCTGGAACTGCATGACGCCGACCCGCGTTGCAGGCCCAATCCGAACAGCCAAGGTGAGTGGCATGAGCAGCAATGAAGGAGCACTTGTGGGCAGCGGTCCGAGCCTGATTCAGGCAAGCCTCGGATTTTCGCTGTCTCTGGTCACGTTGGTAGGCTGTGTCGTCGGGCTCGGGATGGTCGCGTAACTGACGAGGGCAGGAATTCACCTGCCTTCGCCTCAGAGCTTCGGCGCTCATGGGCCTCGCTTCTGAGCTACAGGTAGGTTTGCTCATCGCGCAACGAGCGAACCTCCCGCTCGCCTTCGCCGGTCCTACGGTGAGCAGGTTAGTGGAATACGCCAAAGAACCAAAGCAGCAGGATGATCGGCAGCGGAATGCCGAGCAGCCAAAGAAGACCACCTCTGAGCATCATATCCTCCAATCGCATGACCTGCTGCCATCCTGGCAGACGGCAGCAGGCCGAGATCATCACTTGCCTTTGAGCGCGTCCTTGATGCCGCCTACGGCGTTCTGGACCTTGCCCTTGACCTGATCCACCACGCCTTCGTTCTTCAGCTTCTCGTCGCCGGTCAGCTTGCCAGCGCCTTCCTTGACCTTGCCGCCCATGTTGGTGGCAGAGCCTTCCACACGATCCTTGTCCATCGGTTCCTCCGAATAATCGAAAGCCTGAGTTGAGAGCCATCCAAACGAATGGCCGAGGAAGACCGTTCCGAATCGTCGGCAGAGGAACGGGATGGGAGGTACTGCCGTTTCTGGGAATCCGAAGACACGGAGAGACACGATGAGGCGGATCGCTTTTCTGCTCGCGGCTGCCACGCTGGTAACCGCACCGGCCTTTGCTGCCGAGGAAGGCGCGGCGGCCGGTGCCGCGACCGGGGCGGCTGTTGGCGGACCGGTAGGTGCGGCGGTGGGCGCAGGCGTCGGACACGCGGCAACCGGACCGGACCGCGACACCGTGGTGAAGCGGCGCAGCGGCTGCTCGCACACGACCGTGCGCAAGGAGAACGAGGTCGGCGACTCGAAGACCGTGCACCGGGAAGAGTGCGACTGACATTCTGCTGCACATCCCGCAGGAGTGCCATTGGCGTTGCATCTGCGGGCCACTGCCACGTTCGAGGCATTCTGGTCCGCATGTTCAGTGAGAACGCCGAACTATCGAACCAGCAGGATGATCGGCAGCAGAATCGTTAGGGTGAGCCGCCGTGACGTTCGCTGTGGTCGCCCTACCTTGACCGCCTCGCCGCACGAGCGGATCTGGCTGCCGCACGGCACGTTCGGCCTGCGGTTCTCATCCGGGCGGTTTTCCCGCTGAGCTATCTGAGCAGCAACATAGGCGCCGGGCGTGAACACATATCGGCCTAGCGTTAGCAGGCAGGAGGGAGAGGAATCGACCTCACCTCGATCATGACCCTGATATCCGGTGAGCCAGTTGGCTTCTCACGTGTCCGCGCCGCTCCCCTATTAGATGGGAGGTGAGAAAAACGGCTCCCGGTCGAAAGCACGTGACCGTCCTCCCCACGTCCTCTTGAACGTCCTCAAACGGTCTCCGCCTACGATCAGCGCCGACAGCGAGGCGCGGACGATCCCCGCTACGATGCGGCTAGACGATCAGGCAGATCATCAGTGGGGCAGGTCGGGCTGAAGGCGTCGGCGAGCCTCGGACTGCGAGGTGACCGCGAACGCGGGCTCAGAGCAGGCCAGCGAAGCCGATAGGGGGACCGCGAGGACACGAGCGGGACGCCCCTGAAGATGGCGAAGTTGCCGCGGTGAATCGCCTCCGTCGCATTGGACAGTCCCATCGTGTACCGATGCCTCAGGCACATCTTGGCAGGCGGCCAGCACATGCGACCCGCCAAATTCGAGCGCGGCAGAGGAACAGAATGACAGTGGCGGACGACGATGCAGCCCCGGTTGCAACCGGTGTAGGCGGGCTCGATTACATCCTTCAGGGTGGATACGCGGCCAACCGATCTCACCTCGTCGAGGGACGGCCCGGCTCGGGCAAAACAACGCTCGCCATGCAGTTCCTGCTCGATGGCGTCGCGCGCGGCGAGCGCTGCCTCTACATCACGCTGTCCGAGAGCAAACGCGAGTTGGTCAACGTTGCCGAGCGCCATGGCTGGTCGCTCGACGGCATCGAGATTTGCGAACTCGTGCCACCCGAACTCAGCCTCGATCCACGGCAGCAACAGAGCCTCGTCCACTCCTCCGATCTCGAGCTCGGCGAGACCGTGCGCATGGCAATGGCCGAGATCGAGCGCAAGAAGCCGCAGCGCCTCGTGTTCGACAGCCTCTCAGAGATACGGCTGCTCTCGCAGGGCTCGCTGCGCTACCGCAGGCAAGTGCACGCGTTGAGGAGCTTCTTGCTCATCCAGAACACCACGGCCGTCCTTCTCGATGACCTCACCGCTGAGGCCGACGACCTTAACCTGCACAGCCTCAGCCATGCCGTGATCCGCTTGGAGCAGTTGGCTCCCCTTTATGGCGGCGAGCGCCGCCGTCTACGTGTCATCAAGATGCGGGGCACACACTTCCGGGGCGGCTTTCACGACTACATCATCCGGCGTGGCGGTCTTACCGTCTTCCCCCGCTTGGTCGCGGCAGATCACCTGGATGAGTTCGCGGAGGAGCAGTGCCGCAGCGGAAGCGCGGAACTCGACGCACTGGTCGGTGGCGGCCTGGATCGCGGCACGAGCACGATGTTGATTGGACCCTCCGGGGTGGGCAAATCCACGGTCGCCGCGACTTACGTCACCGCCGCGCTCTCACGCGGTGAGAAGGCGCTGATGCTCAGCTTCGATGAGACCACGAGCGTGCTGCTGAGACGGACCAGAGGCTTGGGCATGGACCTTGAGCCTCACATCAAAGCCGGGACACTGCGCATCGAGCAGATCGATCCCGCCGAAATCTCGCCCGGAGAGCTTGCAGCCATAGTGCAGGAGGCGGTTGAGCGCCAAGGCATCAGGATGGTGGTGATCGACTCGCTGACCGGCTATCACAACGCCCTGCCGGAGGAGAGTTACCTGCTCCTCCAGATGCACGAGTTGCTGACCTACCTGAACCAGCAGAGTGTCCTGACGTTGCTCATCCTGGCGCAGCACGGGATGGTCGGCCAGATGGCCGCGAACGTCGATCTGACCTACCTCAGCGACACCATCCTGCTGTTCCGCACCTTCGAAGCCGAGGGGCGGCTCCGGCGCGCGATCTCGCTTGTGAAGAAGCGTACGGGCGGCCACGAGAACACGATCCGCGAGTTGCGGATCGATTCACAGGGCATCCGCGTTGGCGAGCCGCTGAGCAGCTTCCGGGGTGTGATGACCGGTGTTCCAACCTTCGAGGGAGAGCAAGCATCGCTGCTACCAAGCCGGGAGCGGTGATGAACGAGATTGAAGCGTCGGTCTTGATCCTGGCCCCGAGCGGCCGGGATTCTGAAGTTGCCGCCACGATCCTCGCTGAAGAGGGTATCGGGTCACGCACCTGTCAGTCGCTGCCAGAGTTGGTAGGCGGGCTCGACACAGCCTGCTGCGCCCTTGTCACGGACGAGGCATTGCTATCATCGAACCGGCAGGTTCTGGCTGACTGGATCGCACGGCAGCCGCCCTGGTCGGACTTTCCGTTCATCCTGCTGACGCTGCGCGGTGCTGAGCCTGATCCGCGCCTGACAGAGACGCTGGGCAATGTCAGCCTGCTGGAGCGGCCATTCCACCCGGCCACTCTGGTTACGGCAGTGCGGTTCGCTTACCGAGGCAGGCGGCGGCAACACCAAGCGAAGGCGTATCTCGAAGAACGAGAGCGCACGGCCGAGCGGCAGACGCTGCTCATCCGGGAACTCCACCATCGGGTGAAGAACACGTTGGCGACGGTGCAGGGGCTGCTCGGCGCCTCCGTGCGATCAGCGACGAGCGTCGAGGAGTTCTACGCTGCCTTTTCCGCGCGGGTGATCTCTCTGGCGAAGACGCACAACCTGCTCACCGAGGACTACTGGCAGCAAGCGCCCCTGCGCGAGATGCTGGAGAATGAACTCGGTCCCTACAACGACACGAAGGGTACTCGCATCCAGCTTCAGGGGCCGAGGATCGAGTTGGTGGGCGACCTCGCGGTTCCAACTGGCATGGCGATCCATGAACTCACCACGAACGCTGCAAAGCACGGCGCGCTGTCGGTGCCCGAAGGGCGGATCGAAGTTGCCTGGGACGTGCGCCGTACCGATACGAAGCGCGTCTTGCTCCTCGACTGGCGAGAGCTTGGCGGCCCTCGTGTATCTGAGCCGACGCGCAAGGGTTTTGGATCGACCCTCCTCCAGCGCGTGCTGAAGGTGCAGTGCGAGGCCGAGATCGCCTTCGACTTCCGCACGACGGGGCTGCACTTCCGCATGGAAGCCCCGATGCCGGACAAAAGAGCCGTACCATCCTACTGAACATCGCGTCTCGTGCTGCTCAAGGTGAGCCTCTTGTCAAGGAGATTGGACCTCACGGAACGCGCCATGGCAGCAGATCGTTAGGTGCTCCCCAAGGGAGGCAACGATGCTGAAAACGGCTCAAGCGACGGCATTCTTGTGGCTGATGATCGCGAGCGAAGCTCTCGCTCAGGTGACGACAGCGCCAACGACACCTGCTCCGACGCAGCCCGCAGCCCCGGCAACCACACACGCCGCTAGTGGCGGGATGAAGTTGCTGTGGCTGCTTATCGTCGTTGCGCTGATTGCTGCTGCGGTCTGGTACATCCTGCGCCGCCGCGGAACTGCCCGGCTCTAACGCACACGCCTGCCGCAATCCCGTCCTCGGGGAACACCAGAATGGAGGATGAGCATGGCTGAGAACGATAAGGGCACCTCGTCGCAATCCGCTTCAAGAACTCAGACCAGCGGGGGCTAAGGGTCACGAGGTGGCAGCTTCGCGGATCAGGCGCAGAGCGCGATGCGCAGTACGGCTGATCGCGCCTCTGAGATGTGGGATGACGTGTCCGACCGGGGCCAGCGCTACTATCGGCAGGGAAGCCGCGCCGTTGGCGATCTCGACAGCACAACCCTGAGCGGCTTCCTCATCGCTGGAGCCATCGGCTTCGGGATCGCGTGGCTCATCTTCGTAACCGATCGGCTGGGACCACGCCCGGTCTGAGCGTGGTGTGCTAAGCTGCTCGGATGTCGGTCGACGAGGAGCGCATCGACGAGGCGGTGCTCGCC
>NZ_JBAWTG010000122.1:0-13572 GCF_037106235.1 Methylobacterium nigriterrae
GGACTGGCGGGCCAGCCGCTCGCTGTCTTCCCCGGTGAAGCCCAGCGTCTTCGTGAAACGCTCGGCAGCCTCACGGGCCTGCTGCGAGGCCGTCTCGACACTCCGCTGCACGATCTGCTTGGTGTTCTCGGTGGCCTGCTCGCGCAGATCGACCATCTTCTTCACGCCATCGCGAGCAGCCTCGGCGAACTGCTTGCCCTGCTCGGCGGTCTTGTCGATGCCGGCCTTGGCGGCGTCAGCGACCTTGTCGCTCTGCTCGGACTGCTTGCCTTGATTGGAATTTTGATTGAACGCCATCTCGGGTTCCTCCCTGTATATTTTACGTATTCAACGCGCCTACGATAGGATAATAAGTATATTACCCTTAGGCTCCGAACTACAATGCTGCGAATGCCGCATTGCACCTAAGTCGTGCACGGATGAAATCATTCAAGGCCGAAACGGTAAATTCCGCCACGATTGAGACATGACGAATTTCGTCAGGCGTTATAGGCTCGGGTCAGGGTGCTGGGCGCGTTGTACAATGCGACTATTGCGGGAGCGAACATCGGGCGAAAAATAAAAATGCTAGCTTCCGAAAGACGGCTTCAATGCGCTTGGGTGAGAATGCCAAGCGCGCTGCTCGTCGGGGCAGAACGCCTCGGCATGGGCTTTGGCCGGATCGCTTGGTCCCGAGCCCCAGGACCAAGCCCTCGGCGGCCACGTCTGGGCTTCAGAGCATCCGAGCATGCCAGCAGTAGCCTCAGCCTCTGCATAGTCGAGCATCATATCTTCGATCTCGGCGGGCCCAATCATGATCGCTCCTAGGCGGCCATGTTGCACCGCACAAGAGAAACGGGCGGCTAGCAGCATGAGTTCCGTAATGATGTCGGAATGGCTGTCGGCAACCTGGCCTGCTGGGGCTGGCCGCCGTTGAGCAGGCTCGCTACGGTCACGCTTAGCCCCCTGGTCAGGCTCACGGACGACATGCCGATCCGGCGCGAGCACCGCTTCTTCTACCCCATCGACTGGCCCCAGCTCTCGGCCGTGATCCGGTTCAGGAGGGCAGGGGGCTGCTGCGAGGGCTGCGGGCGCCCGCACGGGCAATGGCATCTACTGCCTCGACGACGGCCGCTGGTGGGATGCGTCCGTGGGCACCTGGCGGGACGGGGAGGGGAGGACGCTGCGCGGCCTACCATCGATTGAGGATCTGGCCGGCATGCGGGTCACGAAGGTAGTGTTGGCGACCGCCCATCGCGATCACAACACCGACAACAACAGGGACGCGAACCTCGCCGCCTTCTGCCAGCGCTGCCACATGCTGCACGACCGGCCCGAGCATCAGCGTCGGCGGCGGGCCACGCTGTTCCGGAGGAGGGCTCTTGGTGATCTCTTCCGAGGGCCATACGCCTGAAGTCATGACACGAAGCCGCAAGTTGCCTTGCGTAATTGTTGGCATCGGCCGTTTCATGCGAACAGGCCGGCCTTGACCGCCGTCTGATTGCGACATGAACCTGAACATCAAGTCAGCCGAACACGCCCCAGCTCCTGCCGAGCGCTCCGAACCGGATCTCCCCGCAGCCATCCGAGGCCACCTCGGCCAGCATCTGCGCGCCCTCTATGGGCCGGTAGAGAGTTGGGTCACGACTGAGCAGCTCAGCGCACTCCTGGGCCGCCTTGAGGCTGCTCTGACGGCAAGAGGCGAGGCACTGACAGCCGAGGTTCGGCTTGGGATCGAAGCAGCGATGCCAAGCCTGCGCGCCTTCGCTCTCTCCCTCACGAGAAACAGCACCGCTGCCGATGATCTGATGCAGGAAACCCTGCTGAAAGCCTGGAGAAGGCGCGAGAGCTATCAGCCCGGCACCAAGCTCGATGCGTGGCTGTTCACGATCCTGCGCAACACCTACTACTCGGGCTATCGGAAGCGCGTGAGGGAGGTGGAGGACGTCGACGACAAGCATGCTGCGACGCTCAGCATCGCGCCGGCGCAGGAGGACCGTCTCAACCTACAGGACATGCAAAGGGCGCTGGAGCAGTTCCCGAGTGATCAGCGCGAGGCTCTGCTCCTCGTGGCGGTAAATGACATGAGCTACGAGGAGGCCGCGGCGATCATGGAGTGCAAGCTCGGCACCATAAAGAGCCGGGCGAGCCGGGCTCGCGTGCGGTTGATGCAGCTTCTCGGCTACTCGGACACAGATCTGGGCAGCGATTGGCTGCCGCATCAGACCCTGGATCGCGCCAAATTCGCTTGAGGTTCGGTTCTCTGAAGCGAGTGCTTCGTCTTGCCCGGCATCCCTGTGCCCCACCGTCAGCAGGACGTCATGCCGACAGCGGGTCATGGACGGCTGATAGCTCGATCCAGGCACGGCTGAGGCGAGCGCACCTGTTAATAAATGCTAACCTTTTGGGATTTTTCCGCGCCTTTCACCGCCAGGGCGTCAGCATGCCCTCCGACCCAAGCTCGTGCCGGATCGCTGCCATCTCCGCCGAAAGGGCAGCACTGTCAGCATCCCGGGATAGGGGCTCGCGCCCGGTCATGACGGCGAGGTGGTGGATGGCGTCGTGAAGCTCGTCGTCGGTCAGATCGCCGGGCGCCGCCCATCGTGGAGCGGGTAGGGGACCGGGGCTGCGCCATACCGGAGTGGTGCATGATCTCTGGCGAGCGCCCCGATCTCGATGGTATCCGCCTGCGCTCTGTGCGTAGAGACCCACGATTGTGGGCGCCCACTCATCCGCTAGCCTGCTCGTGCTGCCGCTGTGGCCATCAGCGGTGGCGCGGTGGCGTGATCATCAATGACATCCCGTGACCATGCCACCGCACGCCTTGCGTTGACTGGTTGCTGAAGCGGGAGGGGGAGACTGTCTCGCCTGCTTCAGCAGCCGGCTCTTGGCGAACGCCTCGACGACGGCACCAAGATTGGCCTTGGAACGCGAGAGCCGGTAGGACACGGCCGGCTTCCTGAGCTGGGCCTGTAGCTCAATGGTTAGAGCCGACCGCTCATAACGGTCTGGTTGCAGGTTCGAGTCCTGCCGGGCCCACCACAGCCGCGCCCTGCTCACCGTTGCGGCCGAGCTGCTAGTTACCAGCGCGGAACTATTGATGCCGCCTTGTTAGCAAGGGGCCCCTTTGGCCTCGGGCCTCGCGCGTGCGTACTGGTCCGAAAATTCCGTCAGAGCCGGTTAGAAAACGGTCGCGGGCTCAATGCCTGCTCCCGCAGAGGGCGCGCGTAACCTCGCCTCGCACCGCCCTACTCGTCTCGGTCAGCACGTGAGGGCGGCTCCGCTATTCACCGCTAGAAACCAGGGCCGGCGCCGTTTTCGCCCTGTATTATCAGCGCTCGATCGGCCGGTGCGCTGCTGTTTCCGTGCTGTTACCACTCATCGTGCGGTCCCCGTACATGGGCCCGAAAACCGGCAGCACATCAACGCAGGTTACGACGAGTTGCCCCGCAGTGCGGCCGCACACCTTTGTGCTGCGATGCAAAATATGTATGTTGCAGTGCGGGAATGTAGGCGCCATGTTCTCTCTGTCGGTCCGCAGATCCCTCGACCGGCTGGAGAAGCACCATGCGAGCCCTTCGCGTCTGTGCGCTCACAGCGTTCCTCTTCTCTTTGACCGCCATCGGATCAGCCCTAGCCGAGCCGGATGGCCACCTGACCGTCCATGCTCCACTCTATCGCGAGCAGATCCGGAACACGCAGCATGTGCGCGCCCGCAGCGATCTCAGAGTGACATCGCAGCCGGTTTGGACTGCGCATCCTGACCAGGCCGATCTCAAGAACGAGCTGACCGAGCAGAGCCAGTAGAAAAGCGGGGCGGCCCCGGCCGCCCTGGCTACCCGTTTATGCCTCTTCGCCGGTTCGCCCTGCTCCCCTCAAGCGTCGACAGAATGGGCACGACCCTCTTGGCGCTGCTGCAAACGAGCTGCGGGCTTCGGCCGTAGCTGGAGGATATCCCATTTACCAATCGCTCATCGAAGCTAACCAACGCCGCCCGCAAGAACGGCACCTGTCGTTGGCGCTCCAGGGTGGAGGATCTCTGGGAGCCTTCGCGTGGGGCGTTCTCGATCGATTGCTCGAAGAGGAGCATCTCACCTTCGATGCCGTCAGTGGCGCGAGTGCTGGCGCAGTGAACGCGGTCATTCTCGCAGCCGGTCTGCTGGCTGGCGGCAAGTCTGAAGCCCGGCGTCGTCTCGATCATTTCTGGGAGCGGATGAGTCAGTTGGCTCCGCCGAAGCGCAGTGCGGTCGCGGCCCTCTTTGCTGACCTCGTCTCGCATGTGGTCTCGCCTTACCAGCTCAACCCCTTCAATCTGAACCCTTTGAAGAGCCTCATCTCGGCAGAGGTCGACTTTGAGGCCCTGCGGGCAAACCCGCCCCTGCGGCTGCTGATCGCGGCGACCGCCGTGTCCACGGGACGGCTGCAGATCTTCCGCGAGACGGAACTTACCCGCGAGATGGTACTGGCCTCGGCGAGCCTTCCGCTGCTGAGCCAAGCCGTGCCGATTGGGGGAGAGCGGTACTGGGACGGTGGCTACTCGGCCAACCCGCCTCTGACGCCGCTCGTGGAAGTGTCTGAGGCATCCGACCTGCTCATCGTCCAGATCATGCCGACGCAGGGGGCGGAGCTGCCGATGTCCTCGCCCGCCATCGTGAAACGCCTCGAACAAGTCACCTTCAACGGGGTCTTCCTGAGGGAGGCTGCTGCTCTGGCGATGATGGCGCGGGTGGCTGGGTCTGGAAGTCGGGATCCTGCATTCTCTCGCAAGCTACAGCAGCTGCGCGTCCACCACATCTCGGCGGATCGAGAGTGTCCGAAGCTGAGCGAGGCCAGCGGCAGCAATCTTGACCGGCGGTTCCTGTTGGAACTGCGCGAGTGTGGACGCTCGGCAGCAGAAACCTGGCTCGCGCACGGCATGGATGAACCGGCCTTGCAGCGCGGCATGCTGAGTGACGAATATTCACAAACAGTCTTGCCTTCTGTATCGTAGATAATGCGAAAATTCTACTATATACAGGTTCAACGTTTGTAGCAGAATAAAATATCAATTGTTTCAACTCTTGTCGGAATGGTGAGAGCATTTTTGTCACCGTGACTATGCCCTTGCGGACGAGAGTGGCTCTTTGAGCGTTCCAGGGAGCTTCCTCGTTGAACGGAGTCATTTGAGATGAATGCTGCCCCAGGCTGATGTCCGCATCTGGGGCGCTCTCAACCCGTTGGAAGCACGCGGCGCTGCCCACAAAGCATCAGCTTGAAGGTTAGTCCCATCTGTTACCAAGCTGCTTCCCCCCTCGGCCAGACATTGTGCAGCGCGCTCAGACGTTTAGGTCTTAAGCACAACGCTTGACGAAATTCGTCAGAATTTAATGCGGATCAAAGTGCTTCTGCGAGGCTTGAATAGGAGCAGCACAGCACGACTTAGGTGCAGTGCGGTCGGCGCAGTAATGTGCGTGGCCGACTAAGTTAAATGTGCTTATTGTCTTAATATAAGCGCCGTGAATGTATGATTCTTAAAGGCGGGAAACCAAGATGGCTTTCAATCAGATCAGCGCTCAGGGCAATCAGCATGAGCTGAGCGAGAGGATGGCCGATACGGCAAGAGCAAACATCGATAAGGCGGCCGAGCAGGGCGCACAGTTTGTTGATGCCGCTCGGGACCGCCTGAACCTAATGGTTGCTCTGCGCGAGCAGGCCACCGAGAACACCAAGCAGATCGTGCAGCGAAGCGTCGAGACGGCCTCGCAGCAGGCCCGTGAGGCTGCCGAGCGTTTCACGAAGACGCTGGGCTTCACCGGGGAAGACAGCGAGCGGCTGGCCCGCCAGTCCAAGCAGAACGTGGAAGCGGTCACGCGCTGCGGCACGGTGCTGACCCAAGCCTACCAGGATGCCTCTCGCAGCTGGTTCGATCTGGGTCAGCGGCAGTGGCGGCGCAACCTCGACGGCCTGAACCGGCTGACCCAGGCCAGATCCATCCAGGAGTTCGCGGCCATCCAGAGCGAACTGGCTCGGGACGGCTTGCAGCACATGGTTCAGGACAGCCGCACTATCGCCGAGACCTCGGTCCGTGCGGTCGAGGAGGCCAGCAAGACCTTCTCCAGCATGGCCCAGCAGGGCTCTGCTGTGACCCGCTGAAGTTTGCCGCGCCGGAGCTGGGTAAGTCTAGGCTCGGCAACACGTTCTGAGGGGCGGCCGCAGCGGCCGCCCTGTACGTGGTGGCCTGGGACATATGATGGTCCCTGCAATCGTGCCCCTCATAACCTTCGAGCGACACTGGTTCGAGCAGGACGAGCACCCTGTGAGTTCAGCGCCGGCGACCCCTCCCTTTGACATCCCACGAGGCAAGCATGACCACAATCAGGCAGCTGATCCAAACCAGCCCCACGAAAGCGAACGAGCTCTTCGTGGCCCTCGCCGACACCTCGAACAATGCGGTGAAGACGCGCGAGCGCCTTCTGGGGGACCTCAAGTCCGAGCTGGAGCTCTTGGCCCAGCTGGAAGAGGAGCACCTGTTCCCGGTTCTGCGCAAGCACAAGGAAACCAAGGACCTCGTCAGCGCCGCCCTGAACGACAACAAACAAACCCGCAAGCTGCTGGCTGAGCTGGAGCAGACGCCCAAGGGCAGCGAGGAGTTTGGCCCGAAGGTCATCGAGCTGCGGAAGGTCTTCCAGCAGAGCGTGCGGGATGAGCGCAAGGAGCTGCTCCCGGCAGTCCTGAAGGCGCTGAGTGACGAGGAGGCACAGGCCATCGTCGAGAAGATCGAGGAGGGCAAGGCCGAAGTCGAAGAAGCCAAGCGGGCCAAGGCTGAGCAGCGCCGGGCCGAGCAACGGCAAGAGCGCGAGCAGGCCGACAAGCTCCTCGCCGAGCAGAAGGAAGCCGCCGAGCGCGAGCGGGAGAACCGCAAGGCCGCCCGGCAGACGGCCGAGCAGGTGGCGCAGACGGCTGAAGCTGCCGCCGAGAGCACCCGCCAGGTGGCCCAGAGCGCTGCAGAGACCGTTCAGCGTGTTGCGACTGCCCCGTTGAGCACCGGCTCGCTCTTCTTTGATGCGATGTTTGGGTTCTGGGGCCTGCCGTCGGGGCGTTCCCTGGCGCGCTCCGGCAATGCCTCGGCATCCAGGAACCAGCTGTCGAGCCAGGACGAGGAAGTCATCCCGCTGGCGGAAGAGACGCTGATCGTGGGCAAGCGCACGGAGAACAGCGGCACGACCAGGGTCCGCCGCTATGTCGTCGAGGTCCCGGCCGAGCAGCAGGTGACGCTGTATGACGAGAAGGTCGTGGTTGAGCGGCGTCGGCCCGTCACCGATCAGGCAAGCGGAGAGACCTTGACCGAGCTCACCGTCGAGATGGTGGAAACCTCTGAGGTGCCGCTCGTGGCCAAGGGGGTCAGGGTCCGTGAAGAGATTGTGGTCCGGCGGGAGCGCACGACGCGTGTTGAGACGGTGCGGGACACGATCCGGCGGGATGAGGTCGAGATCTCGAACGCGAGCGGGCGCTCCGGCAACAGGCGGGCTGCCCTCGCCTACAGCCGCAAGTAGGTGCCGATAGCTGGTACAAGCGGGCCGCGGTCAATGTACCGACCGCGGCTTTCCGCTTCGTGGACCATTGCTGGCCTTATGGGCCAGAGTAGGGCCCACGGAACAGGTCCCCCAGCGCCTTCCTCCGAAACAACGTGAGCCATCGCCGCCGCCGGTGTTCGGGCCGATCGTGGAGCAGGTGACAGCGCTGGCAGAAGGCCGCGAGATTGCGCTCACATTGTTCGTAGTGTCATGGTCCCGGTGGACGGTCGCCAGCACCACCTTCGTCATCCGAACGCCGGCTACCTCCTCGGCGGTCGGCAGAACCCGAAGCACCTGACCCTGACCATTGCGCCAGGAGCCCGTAGCAGCGTCCCACCAGCGGCCATCTCCGAGAGGCGTGTCGCCGCAAACGCGAATGGGCCTGCGTTCACGGCCCGTTAGCCATACCCGCCCAGCTTGCCGGCTCCGCCTCGGAGTCGGTCCATGATCCTGAATGCCCTCGCGCTCAAGCTGAAGCGCCAAGCCCGCGGTGACTTCAAGGGCCGGCACTTCGAAGCCACCCTCATCGTGCAGGCCGTCTCCTGGTACCTGCGCTACGCGCTGAGCTACCGTGATATCGAGGAGATGCTCCTGGAGAGAGGGCTGGAGGTTGGACTATTCCACCCTCAACCGCTGGGTGCTCGCCTACGCGCCTGCGATCGAGCGGCGCCTGCGCGGCTTCCGTAAGCCGCACTGCGGCTCGGTGCGCCTCGATGAGACCTCGTATGAGGACCGTTGCGTCAAGCCTGTTCTATTGAGTGCTGGTTATCATCGTCCCGTTCCTCCTCGGGTTGGCATCCCTGGGTGCCGAGGTGGAGCTCCGCGCAGCGAGGGTTGCCCTCGCCAACCTCGTATCCGGCGGGACTGCGTCCGCGCCACGATCCCATGTTCGGGTCGAAGGAGCTCCGAGGCGAGCGGCGCCACTCTACATCACCGGCGCTGTCGGGCAGCCCACGTCTCGTCACGGCCGCCGCTCCCCCGGTCCCACCGAGCCAGTCCCGCCCGGCGGTTCCGGCCCGATCTGTCCATCTGCCTTCGCCGGTGTTCCTCCGGCCCGTATGCCTCCCGCCGTGCCGCTGTCGGCGTCTTCTGCGTCAGACCAGCTTCAGCTCCATCCCCTGCGGCACGGCACCACCCTGGAGGTATCGCCAGAGCGCGACCAGGAGCTTCCTTGCCAGTGCGACGATCATAACCCTTGCGCAGCCGGCCACGAGCGCCGCCCAGGCGATCGTGGAACCAGCGCGAGAGCGCGCAGCCTGGCTGGTAGCGCAGCCACATCCAGGCGAGTTCAACGAGCGCCGCGCGTAACCGCCTGTTGCCGTCCTTGCTGATCCCTTGCTCGCGTTGCGTGCCGCCGCTGCTGTAGGGCGTCCCGGTCAGCCCCGCGTAGGAGCCCGAGCGCGCGGGCGTTGCGGAACCGGCGCACGAAGGCCTCGTGGACCAGCACGGTCGCGATCTGTACGCCGATGCCGCGTAGACGAACGAGCTGCTGGATCATCTGCTCCGCTTGGCCCGCCGCCTCGGCCGCCCGATCGCGCTGCGCTTCCAGTTCGGCCACCTGCTGGCGGATCAGGTCGAGGCGATCGAGGAGGCGCTCGATCTGCGCCTGCGCGTGTGGAGGAAGAGGCTGGTCGTGGGCGGTGCGCAGTTGCGCCAGCCGCTCGCGGCCGTCGCGCCAGAGTGGGTTGTACTCGCCCGCGCCGAGCACGGTCAGCACTGCCTCGATCCGGTTGACGATGGCAACCCGGGCGCGGATCAACTCCTCGCGCTCGCGCATGGGGCGGCGGGCATCCTCGGTGGCCTCATCCGGCACCGGCACACCATGGAGCAAACCCGCGGCTCGCCGCGCAGCCAGGCCAGGAGGGTGCGCAGCAGCATGTCCGCGTCGATGCGGTCGGACTTGGCCCGGCGCATGCGGCGGTCCACCGGCACGCTGGAGGGCTGCATGACGTGCACCTCGACGCCGCGCTGCTGCAGCCAGCGCGCGAGCCAGAAGCCGCTCCCGCCGGACTCGTAGGCGATGATGACCCGTTCCAACGCCATGCCGGCCGCGGCCGCACGGCGCTTGTAGCCCTCGACCGCTGCCATGAGCGCGTCGGCCCGGGCTGCGAGTTGCTGCTTAGAGCTCTTCTGCCGGAGGCCCGGCACCTGGGCGGCGACGACCCAACTGCGGGCGCTGACCTCGACAACGAGGATCAGTGTGCGGTCGTAGTCCAGGCCAGTGCTGGCGGTGAGGTGGGTATGTTGGGTCATGGTAGCGCTCCCGGGAATGGCGGCGCGTAGCCTACCGAGGCGGTAACCGGTCCCCATAGGATCTACATCCGGGTCCGCGGCCAGTGGCGCTATTTGTACCGCGCCATCGGCAAACGCGGAGAACCGGTCGACTTCCTGCTCACCGCTAACCGCGACTTGGACGCCGCCAAGCGGTTCTTCCGCAAGATGCTCTCGGCCGAGCCGCTGCTCGGCCCTGACCGGATCGGCACCGATGGCGCTGGTCCCTATCCGCCAGCCCTCGCCGAGAGCCGCAAGGAGGGCCTGCTACCCCACGCGCCGATCCACTACGTCACCAAGCACCTGCAGCAAGGGATCGAGAGCGACCACTTCCGGGTCAAGCGCCCCATGCCTTGGGTGGGCGGGTTCCGCTCCTTCCACACGGCGCGGCGCACGATCCAGGGCTTCGAGGCCATGCTGTGGCTGCGCAAGGGCTTCGGCTTTGCCGGCGCGTGGACGGTCCGCGAGTAGAACCAGCTGCTGGCGGTCTGCTTCGGGCTCTCCGTCGCGAACAAAGCGTGAAAGCGGGGCCATCGAGCCCCTTCTGCGGCTCACCGCCGTGTTTGCGACAAGCCCTCGGCGAACACGTAGCCCCCGTTGATCCTGAGGCCGACGCTGCGGCCGGAGGCGTAGCGCTCGCCGTCGAAATCCTCGACGACCAGAACCCGGCCGTCCGGCCGCTCCACGTCGATGCGCTGGCGCCCCTGGCTGCGGTGCGAGGCCCGCACGGTGCCGCCGAGATGCGACTCCGGCCGGGTCCGCGAATTGCAGCTGCCAGGGCCGCACGTAGAGCTTGACCGGGCCGACGGTGCCGCCGGGCGCGGCGACGGCTGTCGGCTTGCCGTCGACCAGCACGCGCCCGCCCTCCGCGAGGGCCTCGAGCTCGATGGCGTCGCCCAGGAACTTCAGCACGGTGGCGGGAGGCGGGGTTGTCCTGCATCTCGTCCGGCGTGCCGACCTGCTCCAGCCGGCCCCGGTCGAGCACGGCCACTCGGTCGGAGAGCTCCAGCGCCTCGTCCTGGTCGTGGGTCACGAAGATCGTGGTCTGGCCGGTGCGGTCGTGGATCCCGCGCAGCCAGCGGCGCAGGTCCTTGCGGACCTGGGCATCGAGCGCCCCGAAGGGCTCGTCGAGGAGGAGCACGCGGGGCTCGACCGCGAGCGCGCGGGCGAGCGCGATGCGCTGGCGCTGGCCGCCGGAGAGCTGCGACGGGTAGCGGTCGGCGAACCCCGAGAGCTTGATCAGGTCGAGGAGGTCGCCGACCCGGCGGCGGATCTCGGTCCGGCTCGGCCGCTCCGATCGCTTCCGGGCGTTGAGGCCGTAGGCGATGTTGTCGGCCACGCTCATGTGCTTGAACAACGTGTAGTGCTGGAACACGAAGCCCACGGCCCGCTGCTGCACGGGCAGGCCCGTGGCGTCGTCGCCCTCGAACAGGACGCGGCCGCGATCGGGGAAGTCGAGACCGGCGATGATGCGCAGGAGCGTCGTCTTGCCCGAGCCCGAGGGGCCGAGCAGGCCGAGCAGCTCGCCGGCCCGCACCTCGAGGTGGAAGTCGTGCAGCACGGCGGCCGTGTCGAAGGTCTTCGACAGGCCCTCGACCCGGATCGCCGTGGAGCCCGTCGTGCTAGTGCCGGGCTCCGGCCGCGAGGTCGCCGGCGTAGCGCCACTCGAGGAGCGACTTGACCAGGAGGGTAACGAGCGCAAGGCCGGCGAGACCAACCAGCGCCGCAAATAATCAGCGGATCGGGGATTCCTCATCGATGCTCGACGGCTTCACCTGCATCTGCAACGTCGACGCATGGCGGCAGAGAAGCTGCTTGCCTGTTCCAGCCTAAACTGATCTGCCGGGCTGAGGCGCCGCCATCCTCGTCCCATCGCGCAATCTCGTCAGCGGCAGGGGGTTCGCCCAAGATCAGCCTGCTGGATCGTTCTGGCTCGCGACCCTCAAGCAGGCCACAGTGCTTCTCGGTAACGTGGCGCAATGGTGACTTCGGATCCGAAGTTGAATTGAGAATGCCCATGGCCCTCTTCCTGCCCCAGCGTGCGTTGAAAAAAAATGACTCTAGAAGGTCTTACCGGCCATCCAGACACTCACGTCGGCTTGTGCCTGCGGGAGAGGCAGACTGGAACGCCCCGAGATCTTCGCGGGGAGCTGAGTCTCGCGCTTGATTTCGGTCAGGGCTGAATTGTTGAGCGTCGGCCGTTTCCGCAGGACATCCACCCGGCACCCGATCAATCGAGCTAGATAGTTCTCGCTCTCGCCACCGGCAACTCCGAACATGCTATCCTCCATCAATCCTCCTTGAACATCCTGCCATATTCGCGTTCAAGCTCTCTGAAATTCAGCTTCGTCTGTAGTTCCGCGTGTTAGCCGCTGCCGAGCTGCGATCTCGCGCCTGCGCATGATCTCAAGATCTTGGCGGAGCTGATGGTTCTCGTAGTTCTTGCGGTTCAACTCCGACTCAAGCGCCGACACGAAGCTCGTCCAGGTGGGTTGAAGCTCGGGCGTCATGGTGACATTCAGCTTGGCCCAGAGCAGGAAGAACTCGCCGGTCGACCGTGAAGTCACACGGCTTGGATCCTCGCAGAGCTGCCCCTCGCCGACGACGCGATGATAGGCCTGCTCGGCGCCGTGGATCTCATACTCGGGTTCGTGGTTTCCCGCCTGAAGCAGAGCTGTGATCTCGTAGCCGCCGATCCAGGCCGGATCAGTGATGTCTGGCCAATAGCGCCCGCGCGCGCCGCGCTCGGCATATCTGACATGTTGGCCGAGGGTGTATCGATGCTCACGCATGATGGCCTCCCTTCAAGAAAGTTCGGCGTACGACATTCCACATCCAGGCAAGATCTGTGAGTTTACCAATGCAGATCGAACCCAGTGATGAAGTACATTGAGGCGAGCCCGAAAAGCGCGACCGCAACGAAGGTTTGATTGAGCCCGTCGCCCATCAAAGCCGAAAAGTAAGTCCTAGCCATTCTGTCCTCCTGGTAAACGGTAAAGCTTGCTGCGCCGAAACGCCGCTTCGCGGCGCGCCTAGCGAGGTGCTCTCAGCGCCGCTGCGCCGCGTCGAGTTCCTGTGGGTCAACGGAAACGGCCTGCACGGATCCCGCCCTGCTATGTCGAGGCGGGAGATAGATGGTGGTAGCGACGCGGCGATAGGCTAAAAAGGATAGGCCTTCGAGCAGTTCCTCATCGGTATCGACCGTGTAGGTTCCCGCCGGCTGCTGCTCATCGAGCGCGCTCAGTGTGAAAGGTAGATCGAAGATCACAGTCTTTCGGGTCGTGCGCATCTTAACCTCGGCCGTAGACGAAACATTTTATTTTTCTAAAAACACCGTATCGCCTGGCGCGAAAAATTGTTATCATTATTCGAACTTATGAGAGTTTATTCAAATTTCTTCATATCAATTGCTGAGATTGAAGCCGCTTAGATCTTGTTTTTCTGTCTGCTCGGCGCATCGAGCCCAGTGAGGCGTACGCTCCATGCTACGTAGCCTGACCGCGCTGGCAGCCGTCATCATCTTGACGGCCGCGGCACCACCGCAGCGCCAGCTCCCCCCGCAGCCCGGTTCAGCCAAGATCAGCCAACCCTATCGCGATCCAGGCGACACGGCGGCTTCCGCAGACCCGACCAGGGCGGTCGCGACAGATGAGCGGAACCGCGAAGCGGCAGCGCAGAAAAGCCAGAGCGATGCCGCGTTCAAAAAGGTGCGGAATGAGGCCAGCGCTCGTGATCGTGCGTGGGATAATAAAATGAGGAGGACGATGAT
>NZ_JBAWTG010000123.1:0-13368 GCF_037106235.1 Methylobacterium nigriterrae
CATCATGCCTGGGCTGACCGAGAGATTGCACTGATCGCTCCCCAGCTGGAACGCGGCAGGCGAATTCGCATAATTCGCGCGCTCCCCTTCGCGTAAGTGGAATTATGGAAGGACAGCCCCGGCTCGTCAGAGGTCGGTTGGCCCGTACGCTCGCCTATGGCTCACGACCGGCGACCCGCCCGTCGGCACCCGCCGCGGCGGAGTTTCTTCCTGTCTAGCACCTCTCCGAACCTACCGCATGAAACCTACGTTAACTTGTTAGGCACGGCCCAGACGGGCCGTGTCAGTCACGATCATGGGGAGCAATCCCGATGAAGAATGTAGTCATCCTCGGCGTGTGCGCCGCAGCCACGTTGTCCCTCAGCTCGGCAGCCTTTGCGGCGGAAGGGACGACCTCAGGAGCAGGAACCGGCAAGCCGGCAGCGGCAGATAAGGACCACAGCGGCCCAGCCGCCACCGCCACGGCCCCGGGCGCAAACTACGGTGGCGGAGCACCCGGCGTCGCAGGACAGCCCGGCGGACGAGCGGATCCCGGTCACCCGTCGGGCCCGGGCGAGCGTCCTGAGTCCAAGAAGAAGTGAGGGACGCTTAAGCTCGCGAGGCTGAGCGACGAGCGCATTCCGCCTCAGGCCCTCCTGCGTCGCGCGGTCCACGCATGAAGACGCGGCTGGGCCGGACGGCCTTCCCCAACCGCGGCTGATCCCGATCAGGGCGCCGATTGGTTCTAATGAGCCCAGTTTCCTTCGCGTAAGCCCATTTTTGGAACCGGAAATCGGCCCTCCGAGAAGCATTCGGAAGCTCTGATCCGGGCCGCGCGGCGCCTCGCAGTACAGGGCCAGTCGATCGTCCCGCCGTAGGGCCTTGCGCGCGCGTCGAATTACTCAGCAGGACTATGCGACCGAATTCGCCCCCCAATGCCGCAAGGTGGACCTACTCGCGAAGGGGACGTGCCGGCGGTCTGTATCCAGCGTACGGACACGGCACCAATCAATCCCCATTCGCATTGCCTGATCAACAGAGTGGAATCTGGCAAAGGATTGTGGATGTTGTTGATCGTGTTTTCGGCCTTCATTGGAGCCCCAATCACCACAGCTTTGCTGTGGGGACATGGCGCTGTCGAGGCAATTCTGGCCGCCCCCTTCGGAGGAAGCCTAGCAGGACTTTGCGCCGCCGCACTTATCGGCTTCCGGCACGAGGTTCGCACGCGCATGCCCCGCCAGATGAAGCAGGTGCACGCCTATTTCAGTCCGACCTGGACGGCGCCCGCGCACTGCTGACCTCTTCGCCGTCTCGCATTCAGGAGGCTTCCGGAAGGAACCGCGGCGACGCCATGTCCGCAGCTGCGCGGATTGGGCGGTATGGAGCCGCCCGCCTCGCCAACGGTCATGGCTATCGCCGCGCTCTCTAGCTAGAGCTTGGCACTGAGCCATGTAGATCCGCAGGACTTCTCAGGGACGAACATGCTCGCACGCCGCTCGCTGGCCCTCGCCATCGCAACGCTCGCCTCAGCGCCCACGCAGGCCGACGATTGCCCCAAGCACTTCCGGGACTATGGCCTGTTCCTTCAGGCGAAGAAGTCCTGCGCACGGGACGAGCCGTACCCCTCGATGAAGGTCATTAAGACCTGCGCCAAGGAGACGCCGAAGGAGAGCGCGCTCAACCTGATGGACGAGGGGCGCCGCGAATGGGCCCGCCGCGTGATGCGCACGAGCCTCGGCAGCATGTGCCAGGAGGTGTTCTCGGAACACTCTGCCGCGCCGAAGGGCTCCAGGCGCTCAGTCGCGAAGGAGCCCTGATCCTGGGCCGAGCTCAGCTGGCGAGTGGGCGCGGCTTCGGCACCTCAATCGTGACAAGCTGGCCCGTGAGCGGATTGAGGATCACCATGACGCTCTCCTGCACTCGTGCGAGCGACGAGTTCGCGGACCTAAACGGGCGAAATCGCGACAGTTTCCCGGGTTTAATCCGACGTGGTTAGGGCCCTCTTAACCCTCGGCGATGATCTTCCCGCCGCCTGTCGCGAACTGTCCTGTCGGCAGCAGGCACCCCGCCGGCCTTCGGAGCGGACGGCGGGGCCTTCCTCCATCCGTTGAAGGCTCGCAACTGACGTCTGGTCCACGGCGTTAGGCGCCGGAATTTCTGGGGCTCTCGATGAACGACCACGTTGCGGAAGAAGGAAAGTGGGCGCGGATCCAACGTGTTGCCCTGGCGCTCCTGTTGTCGAGCCCCCTGGCCGTGGGCTTCGGCTGGACCCTGCGGCTCTGGTAGCCGCCCGCGGCTAGCGGGGTCACCGACCGCAGCATCGTCGGATGAGGAAGAGGTGACGTGCCGGGCTGGTGACTACCACCCCTATCCTGGAGGGCGCACGGTGATGCTCTGCCCCGAGATCGGGGCCGGCAATCCGTTGCAAGGGGGCAGAAGACTGGGCGCGAGAGGCCGGGCCCAAGGGGCACTGGCCGCGACATGCTTGCAAGGGGAAGCGCGCGGCCCGTGCCTGCCACCCTGGATGAGGAACAGGGCGCCTGGCCATGCTGCGCGCCGTGGCCGGGACTGGCAATAGAAGCGGGCGCCGGCCGCGCTCGGAGGTTGGGCCAAGCCGCCGGCTCTCGGCTGTTTCCGCCACCTGCCGAGTGGGCGAGACCGCCCAAATGCTCAAAAGGCAGTCTGCTGGTCAGACTAGCAGGCGCCGTTTACACTGCTTTAAGTGTAATCATGCGCAAATTGTCGCGCTCGAATGACAAGAGCGGAAACTGCGGCGCAGACTGTCCTAGCGTTGGTCTGCGCCGCTATTTTGTCCGAATAGTCTGCCTCGCACTCAGCGCCCGCCTGATGTTCTGAAGGCAGCACAGCTTCTACTGAACCCTGAGCGTGGCCGCGGCAGACTTGTCGTCCTGCTAGCGCGGGACGCCCCGAGGTCGTGCCGGGCTAGAAGCGCGGCGCCGGCCGCTTCCCTGCTTGCATCCAGAAGCCGCCGGCGATCTCGGCCTCAGGCGCGGCCTGCGGGTACCCATTGTGAATGCGGGGGCTCCTCGGGCTTCGCCAGGTGGGAGACGTCCTCTGCGAGGGGAGCGTCTTTGGCAAGCGTTCCGATCAAGCGGAGGAGCTTCTGATGCTCCGGTCCGCCTCCGCCGGCAACCAGGAAGGATCCGACTTCAAGCTCGATCGACGGCCCGTCGGATGCGGGGTTCGGCTCGTGTAGGACAAAGGGACGTCCCTTCGCCTCGTCGCGCACCAAGAACCACCGATCGCCGTTCGGGCTCACGTAGAGCTCGCGCCGCCAGATCATCGCCGGATCCTTCGTAGAAGCTGCCCGCGGAAGCAACGCGAGGCACGGACGAACGCTCCGGCTGTTTTCCCCCTTTCCGAACGGGAGGAGCTCGGCCGCTCAGCGGCCGGCATGTCTCACAAAGGTATGCCCTAACTGTCAGCTTGAGCGCACAGGAACCGTGCCGTTCAGCTATGGGCCCCTAATCTGCCTCTTCGCCCAGCTCGCGCCACGCGTTGGGCTCGCCGTAAGCACCTTCAAGTTCAAGGTGCCATCCGCCATCCTCCCAAACGCCGATGGCCATCCACTCGCCGCCATGCTCGTCGAGCGGCCCCTTGAGGTAGACCTCGCGGCCATCCTTGGGCGCCGAGTCGATTGGGTGCCATTGCATAGTGATCTCCCCCGAACCTGTCGTGACGCGGCCACAAGCCTAGGGTCCAGCTGTGGCCGTTACAGACACGGCAGACGAGGCCACAGGCTCCTGCTGCACAACGAACCCGATCAGAGCGAGCGCGCCTAAAGCCGCAATCCCGGCGAGCGGTAGCAACATGCGAAACGCTGGCGTGGCGGCACGCTCATTGTCGTTGGCTCGCGTGCCTGTGAGGCGCCCCGAGAGGTGCCGCGTCACCAGAGGATGAGCGCTGTCACCCCAGCGAGGAGCAATCCGGCGAGAACGAAGCGGCCACATACGACGACCACTCACCGCTGAAGACGAACCCTGCTGTCGATGCCGGGTAAAGGACCAGCGCCAAAGCCAACGGATGCGAGCGGGCGGCGTTCCGCGATCCTCCCCGAAGCGCAACCAGCATCCAGGGTGTGTCCGCCCGAACGCAGCGCTGGCAATTCAAGCACTTATGCAACGCAGGATTGTCCCAGAAGCTTGACCGTTGGAGGAACCTTCCGAGAGACCTCCCCCTAGGGGCCAGCTTGAGCGCCCTCGGGGGAAATCATGAAGTCGTTTCTGGCAGTTGCCGTGCTGGCAGCTGTGGCCCTTGGTGGCTGCAAGACTGCCGCAGAGCGCCTGCAGGCGCAGGATGCCGCGGACCGTGCCACGTGCTCCCGCTTGGGGGCTGCACCCGGCTCAGATCGGGAGTTCCAGTGCAAGCTGACGCTCGAGACGCAGCGTCGGAACGAATCCGCCGCCTACGGGGCCGCGCAAGAGGCGGTCGCAGCCCAGCAGCGGCAGCAGTATTTCAATCAGCTCATGTTTGGCCGCCGATAACACATCCAGCCTCAAGGCCTGAGATGCGGGCCGAGCAGCGGGACCACGAGAAGCGGTTCTGAAGCGGGCAGGGGTCACCGACCGCAACAGGCTCCATGGCTGGCAACCACGTCTGCGGCCGGCGCCTGCCACCCTGCGTGTGCCTCAGGGCGCACGAGGATGCTGCGCCGCAAGGCAGAGACCGGCAATCGTAGAGATCGAACGCGCTGAGGGGTCACCGACCGCAACGCCGCTCGGGAACGATCGAACGGGCTCGGTCGGTGACTGCCACGCTCGTCCCAGGACGTGGGCTACCAGTGCACGTCGCGTGCCGGCACCCGAACACCGGCGGGATGCCCCGGTTAGCCCTCCTATAGGGAGCTGACCCAGCGTCCCGAGTTAAACGCCGAGGTAGCGGGCTGAACTGTCGGTGGGCCGGGCGTGCAGGTAGCGCCCGGTCGTCGCGACCGAGGCGTGGCCGAGCGTCGCCTGGACGAGGTGGACCGGCGCGCCGCGGTCGAGGGCGTGCGAGGCGTGGGCGTGCCGCAGCCAGTGCGCCGAGACCGCGGGCGCGAGCCCGGCGCGGGACGCCGCCGCCTTCACGACCCGGTGCACGGCGCTCGCATCGAGCGGGCCGCCCTTGCGCGAGCGGAACACCGGAGCGTCCGGCCCGGCCGCGCCGCGGAGGCCGTCGAGCAGCGTCCAGGTCCGGGCCGAGAGCAGCACCACGCGGGTTTTTCCGCCCTTGCCGTAGACGGCGACTTGCCCGGCCGCCTCGCGGGCGACGAGGTCGCGCCAGCGCAGGCCGCACGCCTCCGAAACCCGCAGGCCGGCGCCGTACAGGAGGGTGAGGAGCGCCCGGTTGCGCGGGTTCGGCTCCAGCGCCAGGGCGCGCACGAGGTCGGCCTCGTCGAGGATGCGCTCGGCCAGCGTGTTCTTGACGGGCGGCACCTTCACGGCCGCCCCGACGTTCACGGGCAGGTAGCCGGTCTGGGCTGCGAACGAGAGCAGCGATTTCACAACGGCCACGGCGTTCGCCCGTGTGGCCGAGGCGCGGCCGTCGAGGCTTTTCACGTAGCCGAGCACGTCCGCGAGCGTGACGGCCGCCAGCGGCTTGCCGACGTGGCGCCGGAAGGCCGCCGCCTGCCGGGCGTAGTTGCGGCGGGTGTGCGGGCTCGCCTGCCGGCTCAACCAGAGTTCGACGAAGGCCGCGTCGGGCTCGGCCGCGCGCACGACGAGGTCGGCGCGGGGCTCGGACAGGGCCCCCACGCGCACGGGAAGAAGGGGCATCGCGTCAGTGTTCCGGGCCGCTGACGAGTTCGCAGGCGCCGTCGAGGTGCCTCTCGATGGCCCACATGGCAGCGTCGAGGGTGGGATAGGGGATATACGGACCACCGAGCCGGGCTCCGGGCTCCGGCACGACGGTGAACTCGTTTGACCACGGGGTCTGCCGGATCGTGCCGAGCACATGCCCGAGCCGGTCCTCCAGGCGCCACGTGCCGCCGGCCGACTGGGCCGACTGGGCCGGGGTCACGACCACATCCATGGCGCTTCTCCGAACGCAAGATAAAGGCTCTTGTCTTGCGTTCGAAACAGCGCGTCAAGGCGTATCAGGAGGCCCAGCGAAGCGTGGAGGCGCGCCGACATGCATCAGTAGAAAACCGCAAGGCGCGGGACAGACCCGCTTTCGGCGGAATGGCGGCTGATTTCTCCTAAAGAGTGATTGTACTCCCGGTGCAATCGCACCGAGTCTCTGATCATCAACGAGTGGTCGGAGGGAAGCCGTGAAAGAAGTTCCTGGAGTGCCGTCGAAAATCTATGCCGGCGTCACGGCTCAGATCGTCTCGGCCTACGCTTCGAAGCATTCCGTCTGGGCCGCTCACCTGCCGGATCTGATCGCCTGCGTACACGCCGCGCTGTCCGGGCTACGCAAGACTGCGGAACCGGCCGGCAACGTCGAGAAGCCCACGCCGGCTCAAATCAAGAACTCGATCACGCCGGACGCGCTGATCTCCTTCATCGACGCCAAGCCCTACAAGACGCTCAAGCGCCATCTGACGCGGCACGGGCTCAGCATGCAGGACTACCGCGCCCGCTATGGCCTGCCGGTGGACTACCCCGCGACAGCCCCGAACTTCTCGGCCCGGCGCTCCGAACTGGCCCGGGCCCTCGGCCTCGGCCACCAGCGCCGGAAGTCTGCAGGTAGCTCCGCCCCCTCATCTGAGCCGAAGGGCAGACGCAAGGCGAAGGGTGCCGGCCAAGCCGAGGCGTGAGGCGCGGACAGACAAGGTCCACCGCGGCAGGGAGACAGGCGATGCGCCGGCTTGGGATGCTCGTCTTCCTCACGGGCGCGTTTTGCCCACCCATCGCCCTCCTGCTGATGCTCGTCCCTGGCGCTATAGTCGGCGACATGGATTGGCTCACGTCCCGGACTGATCTGATGCTGCTCGGTCTCTGGGGGGCGGCTGTCCTGCTGCTCGCAGCGCTCACCGCATTGGGGTGCCTCGCCAGCGCCAAGCGTCAGGGCAAGGGCAGCTGGTGATGGCTGCTGTTTCGCGCGAGGTATGCAGTGCGGGTGAGAGCACGGCCCCGTGCTCGAGCTTCCGAAGGAAGGGGTTGCTTATCAGGCTGGCAGCCTCCGGATGTTCCTGATCAGCTTCTCGACGCTCACGCTCATCCGCTGAGCGGCTTCCAGCAGCCCCTTCTTCTCAGGATGAGCAAGGCGGGTGCTCGCCGCAAGCGCGTCCATCTCCAAGTGCAGCTGTACCCGCAGGTAGTGCAGAAGGGCAGCCTGCTTGCGCAGATGAGCGGCCTCGCTGCGCAGAGCATGACCGTGCGGACCCAGCTCTGTCCCATCGGTGGACAGCTTGGCGAGATTTGCCGTTAGACGAGCGATCTGGGCCGTGCCGCGATGCGCATCGAGGACGTGGATCTCCGCCATGATTGCCTCAGGCGGCCCGAACAGTGGTCAGGAACCGGGTCACCTCGGCCGAGAGATGCTCGGACTGGCGCGACAGCTCGGAGGCCGCGCCAAGCACTTGGCCCGCCGCCGCGCCCGTCTCCTCGGCGGCGGCCGCCACCGTGCTGACGTTCGAGGCAGCCTCTTCGGCGGCTGCGGCTACGGTGGTGGACTGGCTGGCCGTCTCGGCCGCCGTCCCGGACATGCTTTGGGCGGTCGCCTGCAGCTCGGTGGCGGCCGCGCTGACCAGGCCGACGATGCCGCCGATGGCAGCCTCGAAGCGGTCGGCCATCTCGTGCATGGCCGCTTTCCGCTGCGCCTCCGCACCGGCCCGGGCGAGCGCCGTCTCCTCCTCCAGAGCGCGCATCCGGATCAGCCCGTCCTTGAACACCTGCACGGCATCGGCCATGGCCCCGATCTCGTCCTTCCGGCCAATGCTGGGCACAGCCACGCTCGTATCGCCGCCCGCCAGCCTGCGCATCGCAGAGGTCATGCGCTCAATGGGCCGCGAAATGCCGAGCAGGCTGAAGAGAGCGGCGCCGAGGGAGGCGAGGATCGCCACCGCCATAGCGATGAGGGCCGTCCGAGTGGCCGTGGCCGCGCTGGCGATACTCTCGGCCACGCCCGTCTCGGCTGCCCGCTTGTTGAAGGCAACATCCTGCTGGAGGGCGTCCGCGGCCTCCTTGGCCCGCTGCGCCAGTTCCGGGGCAACCAGCAGCGCCAGCGCCTCACTTCTACGGTTCGCCTCCATCGCGTCGAGCACCGGCTGCTGGTCGGTCAGATACCGGCTCCAGGCTGCGGAGAACTGCCCATAGAGCTCCTTCTCCTCAGCGGAGGTGATCAGCGGCTCGTACTCGCGGCGCAGCTTGGCCAGGCTCTCGGCGGTTGCAGCCAAGACCTTCTTGCTATCGGCGAAGGCCTTCTGCGTCTCGGAGGCCACGACGAAGCGGTAGAGCTTGACGCGGTAGTCGCGGATTGCCGTGTTGATCCGGTTGACGGCGTTCACGGAGGGCAGGCTTTTCGCCCCGATCTCATGGGCATTGCGTTGGATCTCGGCGAGATCTCGAAGGCTGACCAGCCCCTGTCCGGCCGAGATCAGGGCGGACAAGCCGAACAGGCTTGCAAGGATAAGCTTGACCGAGAGGCGCATGATCAATCCCGACGCGACCAAGAGTTGGCAGGCCGGATGCATGAAGCCAGGCATGGATTAAGATTTCAGTACGTTGTCTTAGCAACGTCGGCGCTGGGCCACCTATCATCGATTAACATTCGATGCTCACTGCATGGCGCTCTGGGCCGATGGGCAGTCGTCTACGAACCGTTCACTCTTCTAGTAGAGCTCTCTTGAATGCCCAGAACCTTCGCTGTTTGATGTATTCGCACGGGGGCAGACTTCATGAAAGCCTGCGATTACCGTTGCAATTGGGGAGAATGGTTATGCGTGCATTCAAGTCTGGCGCGATCGCCGCAGCGGCTTTTGGTATTTTTGGCCTAGTGGCCAGCGCGGAACTCTCGCTGGCGCAGCGTGGCGCACTCACGATGGACGACACCTATGCCCAGATGGGCGGCATGACGTTTCAAGTGGCTAAGCTCCCAATGGTGCTGGCCAAGAAGGCGTAAATAATTTTTGCCAGGCAGTTCACATTCCCGAGAAACAAGTCACGGCGCTGCTCCCCCGTTCAACATTTAGCAGGGATTGATCGGGACACTTGCCCGATCAACCGCTGGCCTGGGGCGCTACCTGTCTGATTACGCCAGCAGCGCTTGCTCGACCGTGTTCCTCGATGGTGCGATGCGCAGCTTCCTCGTTCTGACGGATACGCCTGCGCGCGGTGAACGCCTCGCGCGTGAGCTGAATGCGGTTGCGCCCTGCATCGTGGTGGATCTGCTCGATCCCGATCACCGCAGCCTCTGCCCTTCAGCAGAAAGCCTGCGGGCGATCGTGAGCGACGCCTCGCTGATCCCCTCCGCAACGATCGCGGCTCTGCGCCTTCAACTCGATCGCTTCAAGGCGAGCCGGCTCCCGTATCTCTGCCTGCTCCACGAAGACACCCCGCGCACTCGCCTGCAAGCCACGGCTCTCGGCGCTTCCCGTGTGCTCAGAGCCGAGAGCGTCGGTGCCAGTCTGCTTGGAGCCCTGAAGGAGCTCGCAGGCTTGCGCGATGCGACCTCGTCCGAGGTGCACGCCGGTGTCGCGGCGGCCGACGCGGCGCTCGCGCGCATCTTCGAAATCGGCCGCAGCCGCGATGGCGTCGTCACGCCAGACCTGATCGCTACCGGCACGGGGTTCGTCGAGAAGGCCGTGCAGCAGGCCGGTATCCGCGAGTGGCTGGAGATCGTCTGGCGCTTCGACGATGCAACCCATCAGCACTGCCTGCTCGTGGCCGGCTTGGCTGCCGGCTTTGCGCGCTCGCTCGGCTTGCGCAGCGCCGATTGCCAGAGGCTGACCCAGGCTGCTGTCCTGCACGACGTGGGCAAAGCCAGGATCCCGAGCCACATCCTCAACAAGCCCGGTCCTCTCAGCCCCGAGGAGCGGGCGATCATGAACCAGCATCCGGTGCACGGACATCGCATGCTTCTGGGCACTGGCTTCTGCGAAGAGATGCTCGCGGTGGTGCGCTCCCATCACGAGTGCCTGGACGGATCCGGCTATCCGGACGGCCTCAAGAGTGCCCAGATCCTGGACCTCGTGCGGCTGGTGAGCATCTGCGACATCTACGGTGCCCTGATCGAGAGGCGGCCCTACAAGACACCGCTGTCGGCCGAGCGCGCTTATGCCATCCTGGAGGGCATGATCGGCAAACTGGACGGAGACTTGGTGCGCGCCTTCCGGCCCTTCGCGGCCCTGGCAGACACGGCGCAGCCGGAAGCAGCCGCATGACCCGCCATTCAGCTCCACCACAGTGCGGCAAACTGGCTGACCCATCTGCAACTGGACCCGTGCTGATTGCCGAGGACGATGCGCAGCGCCGTGCCGTCCTGTCCAGCATCGTTCGGCGCTTTGATCCCGCTGCAAGCCTGGTCGAGGTGACGTCCGGCTCAGACCTTGTCGAGGCTGTCTTGAGCCGAAAGCCGACGCTCGCCTTCGTCGGCCTGCAGCTGGAGGGGCTCAGCGGGCCGGAGGCCATCGCGCTGGCCCGCAAGTCCGGCGGGGTGCTGTCCTGCCTGATCCTGATGACCCCGCGTGCCTTCCCACAGTGGCAGGAGATCGCCCAGAGCCTCGGCGCCTACGAGGTGTTGAAGCTGCCGCTCGATCCGCAGCACATCGAACCTCTGCTGCAGGCAAATCGGCGTCGACATCAGCCCACCTCCGTGCTCCTGGCCTGCGCCTCGGAGGCGGGACGCGGCGCGATCAGCCGCGTGCTCGCCCGCAGCGGCTTCAGCCTTGCCGTCGACGAAACGGACAGCGGCCGGCACGCGCACAAGCTTCTGCGCATGGGAACCTATGATCTGGCCTTCCTCGACACGAGCTTACCCGATCTCGACGGGCTGGAGCTCGCCTGCCAGGTGCAGAGACTTCAGCTGCCAACCCGGATCACCCTGCTCACGGCGCAGCATCCACATCCGATCGGGCAGGCCGCCCGCTACTCCGGCGTCGCATTCGTGCTCAAGATGCCGTTTTATCCCCGCGACATCGATCTGGCGCTCCACCACGCGCTTGAGCTGCGCCGGCCATACCTTCTGAATGCGTTGACGAAGCCGCCAGCGCCGACCGCTCTGCTCAGGATTGCGGATCTTCCCGCCCGGCGCGAGCACGTAGGATCCGCGATGGCTCGGTAGATGGCGCGTCAGGCTGCGCGGGTCACGGCGTGGCCGAAGGCTTGCACGAAGCGCGGCTCGACCTTGCCGTTCATGCCCTGTAGCACGCTCATGGCCTCATCTGGCGTCATCGCGGGCTTGTAGGAGCGCCGTTCGGTCAGGGCTGCGTAGATGTCGCAGACAGTGAGGAACCGAACGACGTCACTGATCGCCTCGCCACTAAGGGCATCGGGGTAGCCGGAGCCGTCGAGCATCTCGTGATGGTGGCGGACCGCATCCAGCATGGCCGGGTCGGAATCCTGGCTTGCCTTTAGGATCTCAAACCCGAGCACCGCATGCGTGCGCATGAGGGCCGCTTCGCCTGAATCGAGTGACCCACGTTTGAGCAGAAGGGCACGGGGGATCCGCGCCTTGCCGACATCGTGCACCAGGGCTGCCCGGACCAAGCGCTGTCGCTGGACCTTCGGAAAGCCGATATGCGCGGCAAACTGCGCGGCCAAGCCGGCGACAACGAGGGAGTGCTGGTAAGTGGCGTTGTCGTGGGCGCGGATGGCGTTGAGCCAGCGTGGCAGGCCGCTGTCCTGAAGAGCCGCGAGAAGAGGATCGATACAGCGGTCTATGGAGTGGAGATCCACACGTCCGACGGCCTCGGCACGGACAAATAGGTCCGTGAGTGCCGTTCCAGCTCGTTCGGCGCACTGGCGGACGGTAGCGTTGAGGCTGCTCTTGGCGGGGTTGATGAGGTTCAGCAGCGCCGTGACGATGACATGCGGCTCCGTGTAGAAGGGCAGGCAGGCACTTGCGCCGAGGACCTGCGCCTGCTGCAAGGCCTCGGCGGAGACGCGCTGCGAGACGCATAGGACCGGTGGCTTCTCCGCCCAAGATTGCAGGCGCAAGGCCAGCAGGCACCGCATGGCGGCCGGACGGGTGTGGTCGAGGTCGGTCACGATGGCCGCCACGGCTTGCAGATGCGACCAGTCAACGTCGGGTGTGACGATCTCGCAGGCGCTGATGCCGCGCAATGCGTCGGCCAGAGGCGCGCTGCGTCTCGGCTGATCACTGACGAGGACGATGAGCCCGCCAAGCACGACAGCAATCCTTCGAGTGAGCCCGCAGCTGGAAGTTATACTCGTCAGGGCATTAAGCGCGTGCAGCGACCTGACAAGGCAGCCGACAAATTTGGAGAATGGCTAAGGTTGTCCATCCCCGGAGCACGAGTCCGACGCCAGACGATGAAGGCAGGCACTGAGCGTACTCAGACATGATGGCGAAACGAATAACGCCAGGCCTTTCATGCTCGCCAACAAAGCTCCCCAAGTGGGGAAAGTCTGTAGCCAGACACCCACGCCACGGCGAGGCCAGGCAATCTGTGGGCCGAAATTCGGCAATTTGCCTCAAGCCTTCTTGGCTGCCAGCGGCCGCAGGTCGGTCAGCTGGAAAGGCTGACCACCCGTCTGAGCGTAAGCCTCGTCCATGATGACAGTGCCGCTCTGAGCGAGCGCGAGTTCAGCGCGAACCAAGCCACCGGTACCAACCAGAACCGCGACGGCAACGAGAGCAGCTTTGAAGTGGCGCATGTTCATCTCCCTTGTGGGTGAGATGAGGATCGGCCACGCCCGTGAAGGATAGGACGCGAATTTGCGTCAAATTGTACGGGCTCCCGCTGTACGAGCTGGTATGCGCACCGATGGTTAAGTGGTGGTAGCGCCTCATGCTGAGCTCGCCGGCCGCGCCTGACGTCAACGAGGTCGCCGGCTCTCGGCTGTTTGCCGCCACCTGCCGAGTGGGCGAGGCCGCCCGTCTGCTAGGTGGCCTGCTGTGATGGTAGCATCGATGAGGCGACGTGTGCTGACTAGCCCCGGAGCGGCCGCGCATTCGGCACGATGCCAGCGAAGGGACCGCGGCCCGACGCCATGTCCGCGACCCTGCGCGGAGCGGGCGTTCTGTCGTCATCCTGTCGGTGAGCTTGCTGAGATCCGCGCTGCAATCCAAGCCCGCGCCGCTTCCAGGTTGTTGAACCAGACAGACAGCACATCGGTGGCGCAGGCCCCGAACCCCGCTTCGACACACCACTGGCCTGCCAGCCCGTTGCGCCATGCAGCTCCGCGCTCAGGCGCACCAGGACCGCCACGAGCTTCCCATCCGCGAACGCGAGGCGTCCCTCGGTGTCCTCGCTCTGCGTCCCGA
>NZ_JBAWTG010000124.1:0-13154 GCF_037106235.1 Methylobacterium nigriterrae
TGGCCTGGATGTGGCCGTTGCGGCGCGGGCAGATCCAGACGTCGGTATAGGCGGGGGGAATCGCGAGCGAGCGGATGCGCGCGAGCGTCGCCTCGTCGCGCACCGGCGCGCCCTTGGCGTCGAGGTAGCGGAACCCCTTGCCGCTCTTCCTACGGGTCAGGCCGGGCCTGCCGTCGTCCACGTAAGCGAGGCCCGCCTCGGCCGCCGCGTCCCGCGGGTCGACCGCGACGGCATTCTCCTCTGCGCACGACGCCATGATCCGCATCCCTCCCGAGCGTGCCGCATCAACCGGCCAGCGACCGACGGTGTTCCGGGCCGGAGGATTCGCCGCGGAGCGGGGGACGGGGCGGCCGGGCGGGGTGGCCGGGCGGGGTGGCCGTCGAGATCGCGGCGGGCCGGGCGCGGCGCGGCGCGGCGCGGCGCGAGCCTGCGCATTAATCAACCGCGCAGATCATCGACATTGCCGAGTATATGTCCGAATTCATCGGTGTATATTGTCTTTGTTCCATCAAATACAGATTATGATTGTTTCCTGGATCCTTCTTGCTCCACTTACCGTGGTATTTGGCACCCTACTGGCGTGCTACCTCACTCTGGAGGACGCCGCGACCCGGATGGCCGCCCAGCACAAGCTCGGCCTGCGAGCCCGGCTGGCCTACCAGGACCGGCTGATGCCGGTCCATCTGCTGCCGACCCTGGCGGCGACCGTCGCACTCCTTCTGGTCGACGTGATCCTGATCTTCCACGACGAGGGCTTCTGGCCGGGGCTCGCCGCGGCGCTGATCGGCATCGGGCTGCCCTATGCCTGGCAGGCCGCGGTGCCGCCGCGGCGCGGCTCGCCGGTCTTCCTGCGGCGGGCCGTCCGCCGGCTGTCGCGCCTCGCCCGCAGCGGTGACGCCGAGTGCGCCCGCCTCGCCGCCACCACCGCCCTGCAGCTCGACCAGGCCCATCCCGGCCTCGCCTCCGCCCGGACCGAGGCGCGCTGACGTCGGAATCCGGTTCGGCCGCCGGCGGACGCGGCGCGGGCCGGCATGCTACAGCGACCCGCATGGAAACGCCGCTCCCGCCCGCGCCGATGAAGCGCCTCGTGTTCGTCGTCACCGAGGACTGGTTCTTCGCCTCGCACTTCCTGCCGATGGCGCGCGCCGCGGTGGCGATGGGCCTGTCGGTGGCCGTGGTGACGCGGGTGCGCGGCCATGGCGCGGCGATCGAGGCCACCGGCGCCCGGGTCGTTCCCCTCGAGGCGGAGCGATCGAGCCTCAACCCGATGGCGGCGGGCTACGCGGCGGGCCAGCTCGCCGCGATCCTCAAGGCCCTGAAGGCGGACATCGTCCACTGCATCGCGCTGCGCGGCATCCTCGTCGGCGGCACCGCCGCCGCGATGGCGGGCATCCCGGCCCGGATCTACGCACTGACCGGCCTCGGGCTGATCGGCGCGCGGGGCGACCGGGCCGGGCGGCTCGCCCGCGCGGGCCTGCGCCACCTCATCCGGGGACCGCTCGCCTCGCGCCGGACGCGCTTCCTGTTCGAGAACCCGGACGATGCCCGCATGCTCGGCCTCGACCCGGCCGACACCGCCGTGACCATCGTCGGCGGCGCAGGGATCGACCCGGCCGCCTTCGTCCCGCAACCCCTGCCGGCGCAGCCGCCGCTCCGGGTCGCTCTCGTCGCCCGCATGCTGTGGTCGAAGGGCGTCGACACGGCGGTCGAGGCGGCGCGGCTCGCCCGGGCGCAGGGCGCCCCCGTCGAGCTCTCGCTCTATGGCGCCCCCGACCCGTCGAACCGGCGCGCCATTCCCGAGGCGACCCTGCGGGCGTGGAGCCGCGACGGGGTGGATTGGCACGGGCCGACGCGGGACGCGGCGGACGTGTGGGCACGCCACCACGTCGCCTGCCTGCCCTCGCGGGGTGGCGAGGGCCTGCCGCGCACGCTCCTCGAGGCGGCCTCCTGCGGGCGGGCGATGCTGACCACCGACGTGCCCGGCTGCCGCGACCTCGTGCGCGACGGGCTCGAGGGCCTGATCGTGCCCCCCGACGATGCCGGGGCACTCGCCGCCGCGCTCCGCCGGCTGGCGGCCGATGCGGGTCTCGTGGCCGGCCTCGGGCAGGCGGCGCGGGCACGCATCCTGGCGGGCGGCTACACGGAGGAGGCCGTGGCGGAGGCGGTCCGCGGCCTCTATCGCGAGCTCATCGCCCCGTGACGCCATCCTGCGCGACCCCCTCATGAGAATGCCCGCCGACGCCCGCGCCTTCGTCCGCGCCGAGACGCGCCCGCGCCCGGTGCCGCACGCGCCCGAGATCACGCTGCACGTCGCCGACGAGGCCACGGCGCTCTGGCAGAGGACTGAGGAGGAGTTGCAGGAGATCGGACTGCCGCCGCCCTTCTGGGCCTTCGCCTGGGCGGGCGGGCAGGCGCTCGCCCGCTACATCCTCGATCATCCGGACCTCGTGTCCGGCCGAACGGTGCTCGACTTCGCATCGGGCTCCGGCCTCGTCGCCATCGCGGCCGCCAGGGCCGGCGCGGCCCGGGTGCTCGCGAGCGACCTCGACTCCTTCGCGATCGCGGCGATCGGCCTGAACGCCGAGGCCAACGGCGTCGCCGAGCGGATCGAGGCCGTCCAGGCCGACCTGATCGGCGCGGAGCCGCGGGCTGACCTCGTCCTCGCCGCCGACATCTTCTACGAGCGGGACATCGCGGCGCGCGTCGGCGACTGGCTCGGGGTGCTGCACGTGGGCGGCAAGGCGGTGCTGGTGGGCGATCCCGGCCGCTCCTACCTGCCGCGGGAGCGCCTCGACATCCTCGCCACCTACGCGGTACCGGTGACGCGGGCGCTCGAGGATTCGGAGATCAAGCGCAGCAGCGTCTGGCGCTTTCGCGGGTGATCGGGGCACCGTGCGGAATCTGTACAGCCGGGCCGCGCGGCGCCCGCCCGGAGGCCGGCGCCGGCAAGCGTTGTCGTGTGGGCCGACGTCAACCGCCGCATGGAGGTCGTCGGCGTCCTTGCGCAGGATGACTCGACGGTGCCGCTGGCCTCGTCGTTCCCGGAGTTGACACCCTCGTATCCGCGGGATGCAGACTTGCTGCACCCGCGAGTGGCGGATGGGGGCCGTCGGCGTTCTGGGCTTAGAACTTCGTCGCGGCAGTCTCCCCCGGCCCACGACTCGCGAGAGCGAGCCTGCCGGACATGCCATGTCGCCATGCCATGTCGCTTGGCCGGGACGGTTTAAGTCAACGTCGCGGGCCAGGCAGGCGCTGGTCACCAAATGCCTTGCCGCGCGTTCCGCCCTGAACAGCCAGGAGAGAACGATCTTGAAAGCCCGCTATCACCTGCCGCTCGTGTTTGGGGTGCTGTTCGCGGCGACGGCTGCACGAGCCGAGCCGCCAACAGCTGCCGTGTTCGACTTCCAGCTCGCCAACCTCGGTGCGCAGCCGCCGACCGAGGCCGACAAGGCACGCCTCGGCCCCTTGAGCGACCTTCTGCGCAAGCAGCTTGAGGACAGCGGGCGCTACCGGATCGTCTCGACCGAGCCGGTCAAAGATGAGGTCGCCAAAGGCGCGGATCTGCGCAAGTGCGGCGGCTGCGCGGACGACTACGCGCGCAAGCTCGGCGCCGACGTCGCCATCACGGGCGAGATCCAGAAGGTCTCGAACCTGATCCTCAACATCAATGTCTACGTGAAGGACCTGAAGGTGAACACGCCCGAGAAGGCGTACAGCGTCGACATCCGCGGCGATAATGATCTCTCGTTCCAGCACGGAGTGAGATATCTCGTGAAGAACAACCTTCCGCCTCCGCAGCAGGGAAGCTCCTCAGGCCGCCCATGATCCGCTCCGAACTCGTCCAACGCCCCGCGGCGGAGAACCCGCAGATCTACGAGCGGCATTGCGAGGCCATCGTGAATGCGATCCTCGGCAGGATCGTGGATGCCCTTGCAGCCGGCGACCGGGTGGAGAACCGGGGCTTCGGCACCTTCACGATCAAGACCAAGCCTCCCAAGCAGAGGCGCGATCCGCGAACTGGCGAGAACGTTGGCGTGGTCGAGAAGGCCGTCCACGGCAAGCCCGGCAAGGAGATGCGGCAGCTGCTGAACCCCGAGAGCGAGAACCTGGGACGGCCGTTTGTCTTCTGCAAGCGTCGTATTCCACCCAGCCTCCGATGCTGATGAAGTGGCGGATGCAAAGGCCACCAGGTCATCGCCTTAGCGTCAACGCGGCAGCGTGGCACCCTCTGGGGTGGGCGCGTCCTTGCAGAGGACGCCGCCTTTCATGATGACAAGGAAGTTCTTGTCCGGATCCGCCACGAGCGTGATGTCCTCTATGGGGTTGCCGTCGACGAGCAGCAGGTCGGCGAGGGCCTCGTCCTCGATCACCCCGAGTTTGCCTGGATAAGGATTGCGCGGACCCGACAGCGCGAGAAGTTCGGCGTTGGCGCCGGTCGCCATGCGCAGGATCTCGGCGTTGCCGTACCAGCGGGTCAGATGGGTCAGCATGGTCCCCTGGCGCGCCGTCAGCGTGTCGGAGAACAGCAGGTCCGACCCGAACGCCGTCCTGACGCCGTGCGCCTTCGCCAGCCGGTACGCCGTGTCCGTGCCGGCGAAAACCTGCAGCATCTTGGCGCGGCTCGGACCCGTCAGCGGGACCGAGTCCTCCTCCCCGAGAAACGGCTGGATGCTCAGCCAGACCTCCTTCTCCGCCATGAGCGCGGCGGTCGCCTCGTCCATCAGGTGCGCGTGCTCGATGCACCGCGCGCCGGCGGCGATGGCTCGCTGGACGGTCCGCGGCGTGTAGGCGTGCACCGCCACGTAGGTGTTCCAGTCTTCGGCGACTGCGACCGCCGCGCGCAGCTCGTCCAGGCCGAACGTCGTCATATCCAGCGGACTGCGCGGGGTGGAGACGCCGCCGCCGCCCACGACCTTGATCTGCGAGGCACCCTGCAGGAGCTGCTCGCGCGCGCGAAGCCGCAGATCACCGGGAGCGTCGGCAACCGCGGCGGCGCCGGTTCGCTCCAGCGCGCTCACCGGGCCGCCGGGGCTCCTCGGCAAGTCGGATAACGGCCGCATGTCGCCGTGCCCGCCGGTCGTGGTCAGCATCGCGCCCGACGGGTAGATGCGGGGTCCCGCCACCAGGCCCTGGTCGACCGCCTGCTGCAGCGGGAAGGCCGGGCCGCCGAGGTCCCGGACCGTGGTGAAGCCCCGCATCAAGGTGCGCCTGGCCTCCGCTGCGGCGGCAAGGAAGACGTAGCCGAGGTCCGCCGTCATTGCGGATGCCAGCGGCAGGCCAGCGAACAGGCAGTGCCAGTGCGTATCGATCAGGCCCGGCATGAGGACCCGGTTGCCGCAATCGATCACGCGCGCGCCGTCCGGGGCGGGTTGGTCTCCGCTCGCCAGGGCTTTGATCCTGTCCTTCTCGACAAGGACTTGGAGACCGTCCCGCAGCGCGTCCGACCGGCCGTCGAACACGCGGACATTCGTGAACAGGATCGGCGGTTGCGGCCGTGCCGGTGCTGGCCGTGCGAAGGTGGGACCGGGGAGACCGGCAACTGAGACCGCAGCGGCCATGCCGGCGACGAAGCCGCGACGCGACAGGTCCGTGCCGATCCGCTGCGTGAGAGACCGGATCTCCGGCCGGTGGCAGAGGCAACCGACCTGGCTGAGTGGAGCCGCCTCGTCGCCCGACGTGCATGACAGCATGTCGACCTCGCGCTTCGCCCGGTGTGGCTGGCTCCTCGACGACGGACGGGCGGTCACATCGCAGATCAAGTAATACAGTACGTCCCTTTGCGCGCCGTCAAACGGCAGCTTCCGAGCGCGGAACGGACAGGGCATCCGGATGCATCATGACGACATCCTCTCGCCAGGGGAGCCCCGCCGCCTGATCTGCGTTCGGGGCGGCGGGGCGTGTCGTGCTCATCACGACGGAGCCAAAGGGCGGTGGCTCATGGGCAGGGTCGGCCGAGGTGGTTAAGCAGATCTGAAGATGAGCCGAACGGGTCGCCTCGGTGCGGTTCGCGGCAATCCGAGCGCCTGAACGTGGGGATCCGTGCGCAGCTCAGCCTAGCGGTGCTGCCCAAGGGATCGGCCACGAACTCACATGAGTTAACAGGCCGCCATGCATCCCATCATCGTCGTCGCGGCCTCGTCCGGCAGCCTCACTCCTCTCAAGCAGATCGTGTCATCCCTACCACGATCATGCCGCGCCTCGCTGTTCATCGCCCTTCATGCGGACCCTAACCAGAGGATCTTGCCTGCACTCCTGAGCGCGTTGACCGACGCTTCCGTGCTGCATGCCGAGAACGCCACCCGGATCGAACCGGGGCACGTCTACGTGGCGCCGCCTGATCACCACATGCGGCTGGAGGAGGGACGCATCCGCCTCGACCAGGAGCCGAAGGTAAACTTTGCCCGCCCTGCGGCCGATCCTCTGTTCATCTCGGCAGCCGAAACTTACCGCGAGCGCGTGGTTGGCATTGTCCTGAGCGGCTACGGGAACGACGGCGCCGAGGGCTTGCGGATCATCAAGGAGCATGGTGGCTCGGCGCTCGTTCAAGATCTCGACGATGCGAAGGTGCCGGAGATGCCTTATGCCGCGCTCAATGCCGATCACCCCGATGCCTTCCTGACCGCCGAGAGGCTCGCCGAGCGTATCGCGGCGCTCTGTGCCTGACGGCAATCCAAGAGATACGGGGATCATCAGGCCCGCTCTCTCGGATTGCCGCGCCAGGGCCGAGGGGCAAAGGATGGCCTGTGACGGGGCCGGCAATGCAGTACAGAGGGCGCGTCCGCCGGAAGCCTGAACGATCCGCGAACCTGCAGGAACCGCCTCGCTGTTCAACCTTGATCGGTACAGCGCCGTGAGGCTCAATCGGCAGCTAGGGCCGCGATAGAGAAGGCAGCGGCGAGCACGAAGTTGCTGGCAAGGAGCAGGGCAAGCAGAGTCATGGCAGTCCCGCTTCGTTACGCGATGCACGTGCGGACAACGGCCGCCCATCGCGTCGGGCAGGCGCGCGTCACCTTCGGCGTGCTGATCAGCTTCGCGACAGATGTTGCGGCTTGAGCCGTGGTGGCCGACGGCAGATGCGCAGCAGCCAGCATGAGGCCACTCGCGACAAAGATCCGGGCAATGGCAACGACCATGGTGTTTCCCCTCTGCGGCCTGAGGCGGCCGTCCTGTGGGGCGGCTTGTAGAAGCGTGGCCTTTCAGCGTGATTGCGCAGATTGTTGCGTGAGTCAGTGACGGGCATGTCAGCCGCCGGCCTGTTCCTCGTCATCGACCAGCTTCGTGAACTGGCGGGCCAGGGCCTCGATCTGATCGGCCGTCGCGATCACCCTGAGTACGCGGCCGTCATCGGCCTCGACCGTGACTTCGAAACCATCACGAACGGCCATCGTCAGAACGCGGACTAACTTCTTCGGTTCGGACATGAGCGACGCCTTGGTGCTTGGATCAACGTGGCCGCATCGACACGGAGCAGTCGGCTAGGTTCACAGAGGCCACGCGCGGTCCACGGACCTTTGCCTCGCGCGTCTCCCACGCATCAAGGGCAGCGTTCACTGCCGACACGATTGTATCGCTGGATGTCTTTGTCACGTGCGGTTCGATGACCTCAACGAGACGGGCGAGGATCGTCTGTTCCGCGAGTGGCTCTGCTGCCATCGTCGCCTGCCGCGAGAAGGCAACGTAGACGTTCTCGGCAAGAGTGCGGGCGATCCGGTCTGCCTCGGGTGTATCCTGCACGGTAGCCTCCCTCCATCTCCCGTCTTGAACGGGCGAGGATATGCCTCCGTTCAACATCTCAGACGGAGATTCCAACCGCACATGCGGCTGGTGAACGCTGAGGACGAGCTTGCCGAGGAAGCGGCCGCTCCTTGGCCTGGGTGACGAGCGAGAGGAGAGCGGGCCAGCTAGTGCCCCATGCACTTCTCGAAGGCCATGCGCTCCTGTCCAGGATCGGCATGCTTCTCGTAGGCGTAATCGCGAGCCTTTGAGCGACAGACGGCAGCGTTGGCGTCCGCAGGCTTATTGTCGCTGGTCTGGGTGCGTCCTCCGCCACGATGACCGCGCGCGTGCGAGGGCGAGTGCACCAGAGTGGCGAGAGTGAGGGCCAGTGCGATCGTCGCGGACGGTCGGCGCACACGCATCGAAGCTTCCTAGGGCTGCAAGCGACATGGGGCACCGACCGCGACGCCGCTCGGAGGCTGACACGGGTGCGGCCGGCGCCTGCCACCGTGCGTTCGGTATTGCAGGGCGCGGCTGGCAGTCTGCAGCACCAGTTGTGCTGGCGTGTGTCTGAGGACGGGCCCTCGGCGCAGGAGGCCCATGAAGAGAGTCAGGACTTGCGGATCCCAGCATGGGTGCTCGCCCACCTCGTTTCGCGGCCGCGATCCCGATCACAGTCCTCGATCAGGTCTTTCTTCAGCAGCCTCCACGACCGGAACGCACCGGCTGGGGGAGAATGACGCCATGATCCGCCGCTGGCTCCGGGGTCAGGCGTGATCATGGGCAGCGTTCACGGCTTTCGGCCCCGGCGGCGCCCTGCCGCCGCGGTCGACATGCGAGCGGCGATAGAGGCTGAAGCGCAGGCCGTGGCCGACATCATCAAGAAGTACATGGCGGCGGTCGGGCTCGATGCCTCGACCTTCGGGGCTCATAGCCTGCGGGCCGGCTCCATCACGACGGCGGCCGAGCGGGGCGCCGATCTCGTCCGGATCATGGACCAATCGGGCCACCGGGATACGCGAACCGTCGTCGGCTACATCCGCCGGGCGAACGCCTTCAAGGACCACTCGGGGGCCGGGTTTCTGTAACTCTGCCCGCCGATGCGTGTTGATAGGGGAGCGACCTGACATGGGAGGCCGCCATCCATGAAACCGCACCTCTTCGAGCACGGCGGGATCTCGTTCCGGATCGATTTCCATGGGAACGAACTCGGATGGGAGGGCCGCCTCTTCATCGAAGGGCATCCCACTCTGCAGGTCGTGCGGGTCCTCAACATGACGGGGACGAGTGAGGATGAGGCCCGCCGCACCATCGTGAAAGGCTGTGAGGCTTTAGCCGCCGACACGCCTTGGTCGGATGTGACCAAGTCCTGAGCGGAGCTGCCTGACGGGTTCTCGGCAGAGAGGCCGAACACGTCACGGACATGGTTCGCATTCTGGGCGGCCCGAGGGCCGCCGGTGTGCGGGGCTTGTTCTAGCCCGGAACACCATCGCTGTTCAGGCATTCTGCCAAGGTTGCAGCTTTCCGCTGTCGAAGGGACAGAGCCATGTCCATCCTCACGATCATCTTGATTCTGCTCATCCTCGGCGCCTTCGGTGGCGGCTTCTATGGAACGGGCGGAGCCTATCCCTATCGCACGGGCGGATGGAGCATCGGCGGCATTCTCGTCATCGTGCTGATCGTGCTGCTCCTCACCGGTCGCCTCTGAAGACGAGCGGTTCCTACTCGGCAAGCAGCGCGAAGCAACCGAGAGGCAGTGCCCCGTAACACGCACCCCGAAGGCGGGGCGCAGTCAGGTCCCGCTCAGCGGCCTGCGCTCGAACCCGACTCGGGTGCTTTGTCGCCAGGAATGCGCGTGGAGCCCGTGCTCCCGGTCGTCTGACCGCCGGCACTGCTGTCGGTGCGCGTTCCGTTGCTCGTAGAACCGGAATCGCTCAAGCCACCGGCGCCTAAGCTCTCGCTCCCGCCCGTGTGGCCCGGAGCGTTTGCGTTGTTCGCTGCGCCACCGACTCCTGCTGTTCCAGCGGCTCCGCCGCCTGCGGCTAGGGCCGCCCCCGCAATGCCAGCGAGGAGCGCGGCTGCGAGAAGGGGCGCACCGATGGTGGTTCTCATGTCGCCTCCGGTGTTGATCCTGCCAGCACGCCAATGCCGTCCCGGCTGACCAACGGGGGCTGCCAAAGGGCGTCCCGCAACTTGCTTACAGCAGCCCAACTATCTCGGCTTGGACGTCAGTGAGGCAGTCCGTAAGTCTCTGGGTGAGGGCTGGGTCGGCGGATTGGACCCAGATAGGCGCCGGAGCGCTTGTTCACACCTCATGCTGCCACAGCGGGCTCGCGCGGCGATGCACGAACGGCTTCGAGGCACGCCTCCACGCCCTCACGCAGCGAGGACACGTAAATATCGGCCCCGAGTTCCCGGCCGAGCGCCGCATCCGTCAGGACCCGCTCGCCGACTGGCCAGAGGCCGACCAGGATCGGGATGTCGGGACTGCGCTGGCGCAGCCGCTCCAGGAGATAGCGCAGATGAGCGGGGCTGCCGGTGATGTCGAGATACGAGATGCAGATCATCGCCACACCCGACAGGTCGAGATCCCGAACGCGACCGCGCGAGACGGCCTCGTGCGGAGCCACCCGGGCGCCGAGCCCGTGCTTGCGCAGTAGCTGAGCCAGGATGGTCGAGGCCGCCTCGTCGAGAGAACCACGGCCGGCAATGCAAAGAACCGGAGCCTCGGTTCGCCACGCCGCCGGACGCTGCTCGACGGGAGGGGCCTGGCCCGGGACGGCCTCGTTCTTCGGGTGCGTCCGCTCGGCCAGCGACGGCGCAGCCGCGGGGCCGCTGCCCTTCGCCTCGGGGGCCGGCTCGACATCCGGCCGATTCTCGAAATCCTCGACGAGATTCTGGCAGGACGTCTTGATGTTCTCGAGCTGCGCGGGCGTGACCACGCCGCGGGCATAATCGTTGGCCGCCAGTTGCAGGCCCTTGAGCGCCACCTCGTCGTAGTAGGAGGACAGCGAGCGCTCCTTCAGCATCTCTTCGCCGATGTCGCGCGCCTCGTCCGGGTCGCCAGCAAGCATGCGCTGGTAGAAGTTCTCGACCGGTGTCAGCGGCGGCCGGTCGCCCAGCAGGACGTCGAAGAACTCCAGGCTCTCGACGTGTCGGCCGAGCACCACGAGGCAGACGGTGAAGGGCGTGGCCAGGATCAGGCCGACCGGTCCCCAGAGAAAGCCCCAGAACAGCGTCGAGACGATCACCGCAAACGGCGACAGACCCGTCGAGTGACCGTAGAGCAGCGGCTCGACCACCTGCCCGAACAAGGGCTCGGCAATCAGAAACAGGGCCGCCGTCCAGGTCGCCATCGACCAGCCGGGATCGACAGCTGCGGCCAGAGCGACCGGAAACAGGCCTGAGATGAAGGCGCCGATATAGGGCACGAAGCGCATGAGCGCCGAGAACACGCCCCAGAGAATCGGGCTAGGCACCCCGATGAACCACAGGCCGAGCCCGATCAGCATGCCGAAGGCCGCGTTCATACCGAGCTGCGCCAGGAAGTACGTCCCGAGGCGGCCGGCGGCATCGTCCATGGCCACGGTGGTGCGGTGCAGGTCGCTTGAGCCGAACAGGCGGATGAGGCGGTTGCGGAGGTCCTCGCGCTGCATGAGCAGGAACACGACGACGACGAGCACGATGCCGATGGTGGTCAGCGGCTCGACGATGGGGCCGAGGATGTTGTGCGCGAGCGTCAGGGGAGAGGGATCCGGCTCCTGGACCCGGACGAGCTGTGCCTTCGGCGTCTCGCCGCTGGCCGGTGTTGCAGCCGTCGTGCCGGCAGCCGACGCCTTCTGAGAGGCGTCGTGTACCCGATGGTTGATCCGTTGCAGCAGGGCGTTGGCGCGTCCGAGGACACCCTCCTGCAGGCCCGAGACCTTCTTCTGAACGGTGGCTTGGTACTGCGGCAGGTTGCCGGCGAGGCTTGCCACCTGGGTCCCGAGGACAGCGCCGATGCCGAGAATGATGCCGAGCGCCAGCAGAACGGCGACGATGACGGAAGGCACTCGGCCGAAGTGGATGCGGCGCAGGAAGCCGACGACGGGCGCGAGAACGAAGCTCAGCAGGATGGCGAGCACGAGCGGGATGAAGACCTCGCGCCCGAAGTAGAGCGCGGCGATCACCACGACGCCGACGGCGAGTGTCAGGAGACCCCGCAGGCCCGGCGTGACGGGCGGCGGGACCTGTGCCGGCTGGCGCGGTGCAGGCGTGTCGCTGGCGGCCATGGTGAACTCCGGCTGAGACGCGTGTCCGGCCATACCGGCCGTCACCCCTCAACGCCGGTCACGAGATTTGGGTCACGTCGCCGGGACGGAACGGATGCGAACCTCGCCTCCTGTCAGCAGTGTCACATGAACCATGACAGGCCAGAGCATCAGCGGCGGCGCTGGGCCACGCTGTTCCGTCGGTAAGCGATGGGCGACTTGTTTCGTGGGCCGTATGCCCTTCGAGCCAATGACCCGGGCCGGTCGAACACGAGCCGGCCCGGCCGACGTTCAGTGGCGATGGATGACGACCGTCTTGCCGCCGTGATGATGGTGATGGTGGTGCATCCCGTGATGATGGCCGTGCTTCTTGATGATGACCGTCCGAGCCGAGGCCGGCGAGGCGGCCATCATTCCGGCAAGGGCGAGGGCAGGCACCAGGGCAGCAAGGGTCTTGAGCATTCAGATCTCCTGTTTCAGCAAAACCCAAACGCGCATCCCTAAGCTTGGTTCACAGACGGGCTGCCTACGCAGCCGAGGCGGGGCAGCCCTCACGTTGGGGCGCTGCGGCTCCTCAGCGCCACGAACGGGCAACTCCTTTGCACCGCACGATTGACAGCCAAGCTTGGCTCATGTCGATTGCGTCCCTCGCGCAAATCGCCCGCCCGGAGCAACCCAGATCGGAGAGCCTGCCGATGGACGCCAAGCTGCTGTCACCCGAGTTTCCTCACACCATCATCGTCTCCTGTACCGACGAGACGCTTCCGGACCGCCTGTCCCATGCATGGCTGCTCGGTTCCTGCGGAGAGGATTGGACCTGGGGACGGGTCGGCACGGACCAGGCGCGGTTTTCGTTCCGGAACGAGCAGACAAGCTCGGCATTTCAGCTGCGTGCCTCTGGCGAGGCGCGAAGTCTGTCCCTGCGGTGAAGCCGCCAATTGCACCTGAGTGTGCCAGCGGGCTCCTGCCTCGATAGCGATCTACCACGCTGTTCCAGAGGCGGGGATGGGCGACCTGATCCGAGGCCCGTACGCTCTGCGCGCAACGCGCGTCGGCGCTACTACACGCTCGCGTTGTCCTCAGACACCCGCTCGGCCACCCATCTGCGGACGGCCTCAGCGTCGTCGAGCAGGACCGGCGCCAAGCCGGTGGCGCATGGGCCGAAGCCCATCTCCATGCACCATTGGC
>NZ_JBAWTG010000125.1:0-13111 GCF_037106235.1 Methylobacterium nigriterrae
GCGTGGCCTGCCACTCGGTCGACTACATCGCCATGCAGCCGCCGAAGAAGGGCAAGGCGTTCTGGGACGCGGAGGTGACCAAGATGATCAAGGTCTACCGCGCCCCCATCGGCGAAGCCGACGGCAAGGCCATCGCCGCCTACCTCGACGCGGCGTATTGAGGCGGCGCGGCGGGCGCCCCCTCCCCCGCGGAGCGGGGCGAGGGGATAAGCGCTGCCCGAGACGCTCGAACGTGCAAGTCCGCGCGGGAGAGGGCCGCATCGCGTCCGGGGCGGTCACCGGCGGGAGGCGGACGCCGCCTCCTCGCGCCGCGGCGGCTCGGCGAGCCGGGTTGGGAGGGTGTTGATGCGCAGGAGCCGGCGCAGGGCCCGCGAGAGCGCGTCGACGGCGACCGCCATCAGGGCGGTGGCCACGATAAGGACGAGGGCCACGTCGAGCCGCAGCTCCGAGATCGCGGCATCCACGTAGAAGCCGAGCGTGGTGACGCCGAGGATGCCCAGGATGGCGCTCTCGCGCAGGATGATCTCCCAGCGGTAGAGCAGGTAGGCGAGGAACTGTCCGTAGAGCCGCGGCAGCGTCTCGTAGGCGTAGAGGTTCAGCCCCCGCGGCGCATCCGGGCGGTAGGGCAGGTCGTCCGCGTGGCGGCCCAGCAGGTAGCCGATGATGCCGGCATTGTGGAGCGACAGGGCGAGGATCGCGGGCAGCATCGAGGGCCCGAGCAGCTGCAGCGCCACGTAGGCCAGCATGTATTCGGGCGTCGAGCGCACGGTGACGAGGAGCACCCGGCCGAGCGGGCGTCCGATCGGCCCGGCGAAGCGGCGCGACACCAGCGGGAACAGCAGCAGCGCGCCGAACGCCGTCGCCACGAGCGCGATCTGGGCGAGCACCAGGGTGTCGAGGGCGCCCGGAAGCACCTGCTCGGTCAGGATGGGCCGCAGCCACGCCCAGAGCCGCGTCGAGGTCTCTAGCCAAGTCTCGGGTGCCGTGAGCGCCGCGCCGCGCAAGGGGGCGGGCACGAGGTCGTGTCCGATGAAGCGCGCAAGGCTCGCGCCGATATCGATGGCGCCGACCATGGGGGGCAAGGCCAGCACGCTCGCGACCGCCAGAACCGGCAGCGTCCATGGGCGCACCCAGAGGCGGCGCGTCCCGATCAGCGCGTAGAAGACGAGGAGCAAGGCCCCGGCCTCCGCGTAGCGCCCCTGCCGGAAGGCGGATTCGAGGTGGAAGCCCATGGTCGGCAGGCCGATGAAGCCGAGCACCAGGGTCGAGCGCAGCCCGCATTCGAGGCGGTAGAGCGTATAGTGCCGGACGGAGGCCGCGACGTCGGGCAGCCGCGCGTAGGCGAAGGCCGAGACGGCGCCGGTGCCGGACGGCAGGACGCGGAGCGCCGAGAGGTCCGCCTCCTCGATGATCTCGGCATAGACCTTCGCGCAGAGGCCGGCATAGGGCAGCGCGATGGCCAGGATCCCGGTCGTGGCCGAGAGGCCGAAGACCTGCATCAGCAGGAGCGCCCAGAACAATTCGTGCACCGAGCGCAAGGCGGCGCAGAGCACGCGCACGCCGCGCCGGCGCGCGAAGGGGATCGCCAGGGCAAAGCCCGTCCCGGCGCCGAGGCCGACGCCGAGCACCGCGAAGGCGACCGTGTAGACGACGCTCCGGGCCTCGACCGCGACGAGGTCCGGATGGACGAGCCCGCCGAGGAGCCGGCGCAGCTCCGCCCACGGCTCGAGGCTCGACACGTGGAGATCCGCGGCAAGAAGCGCCGCGAGCGCGAGGCCGACGAACCAGCGGCTGACCGCGGCGTAGCCCGGCGCCGGCAGGCGCGCGGCGAGGGCCCGCCGGGCTCTCATGCGGCCGGCTCGTAGAAGGGGGCGAGCGCGCGACATCCCTCTGTCATCCGCGTCCTCCCCGGCAGCAGGGTCCGATCGTGTAGAATGCAACGTCTTCGCGGATGGGCAAACAGGCCGACGACCTCCTCGGTCACGCTCCCGCGAGCCCGGACGGGCCGGCCCTGGATCCCGCCGAAACGGCCGCCGCTGCAGGGCCGGGAGCGGCGGCGCGGCGGATCCGCGGAGGCCCGATGGACGCGCCCCGCACCGCAACTGGGCGGCGATCGTCGGGCGCATCGCGCAAAGGCCCGGCCAGAGGGCGCGCGCCGGAGCGGGACGGCGAACGCTCCTGCCGCGGCGCGATCCGAAGGGGCGCCGATTCCGGCTTGCCGCCGGGATCGGCGTCAGGGCTTGCCGGCCGCGCCGGCGGACAGTTTTCTCAGAACGGCGCGGACATGGTCGCGGATCCGCGCGCGGCGCGCGACCGTCCCGCCGCCGCGCTCATCCTCGGAATCGCCGGGCATCGTCATCGGAATCAGCCTATGGCTCCGGCACCCGCAATCGATTTGCCGGGTGGTACGTCTGAATAGTCGTCGCCCGGTTGCGGGCTGACCTGATTATGGATTGAATTCTCAAAACAAATCGACCAAACAGGTTTAAAATCCCCTCGATACTGTTACAGCATCGTTAACCAAGACGGTCGATTAATCTCGTCGGCGCTCTCGGGACAGTTGCGTACGCAGTCCTCGCGCCCCTCACTCGAAAAGAGACGCGAGCGGCGCCGTGCTGAAACGCTTCTACTTCGACTTGGTGAATCGAGACTCGCTCATCCCGGACACGGATGGGATCGAGGCGGCCGACCTCGCCGAGGCCCTGGCCCAGGCGGAACTGGCCCTCGCGGAGATGAAGGAGAGCGGCGAGGCCGACAGCTTCGGCTGCGGCTGGGAGCTGCTCGTCCGGGACGAGGCCGGCAGCGTCCTCAGGAAGCTCCCGATCGCGTGAGGAATCCCCGGCGCCTTCCGAACCGGGCAGCAGCGCCTCGCCGCGGACCTGCGCCACCCGCGGCCATCGCGGCGACGGCCGATCCGGTCGGCTCGCGCCGTCCATGATCTTCCGCATCGTGACGGCGAAGGCCGCCAGCCCCGCCGCCCGAGGGGGGATGGAGCGGCGGGGCCCGTCGCGGCGTTGCGCGACCGAGCCGGGTCGCGCTCCGGCTCCGAGGCAGGGTCGGGCCGAGACGGTTAGCGAAATCTGAAGACGGGCGCGCCGCGCCGGCCGGGTCCGGCATCTGTGCGGTTTCCGCCCTTCGGCCCTGCCGGGGGGCGCCCGGCGGCTCACCCGGGACCGGCCGACCGGAAGCGGGGGCCGGGCCGAGGTCAAGACGCCGATCGCTCGCGCGCAATCGACCGGCGGGGCGGATCCGGGAACGCCGCGCCTTCAGCCTTCCCTGAAGCCGTATTCGGGCACGCCCTCCTCGTTGCCGTAGTACTTGTAGGGCAGGAACTTGCCCGACATCGCGAGCCTCACCCGGTCGCCCTTGTTGTTGGGCTCGCGCTCCATCGTCATGTTGAAGTCGATCGCCGACATGATGCCGTCGCCGAACTCCTCCTGGATCAGCTCCTTCCAGGTGGTGCCGTAGACCATGACGAGTTCGTAGAAGCGGTAGATCAACGGATCGGTCGGCGGCATCGCGGGGATCGAGCCGCGATAGGGCGCCTCGTTCAGCATCCGCTCCTCGGCCTGCGAGAGCCCGAACAGCTCGGCCGCCTTCCTGGCCTGGGCCCTGGGCAGCTTCATCTGCCCCAGGCAGGCCGCCGTGATCAGGATCGGCGAGAGGCCGCCGATCTCCTCCTGGATGTGCTTCCAGCTCCAGCCCTTCTCGCGCTTGATGTCGAGGAGCTTCTCGGTCAGGTCTTCGCGCTTCATGGATGTCTCCGGTTGTTCGCCGATCTCGTCGCCTCCCCCTCCCCCTCGCAGAGAGTGGAGGCGACGGGGGATGGAATCGCCGCTCGGGCCCGCAGGACCTCGCCGCCGGGTGGGCCGTCGCGCCGGCCGCAAGCGTCGTGCCAGAGCAGGCCGGTCGCGCAGGCGAAGCCCGGGCACAGGCTTGTCCCGGAGCGTCCGGGCCGCGCGATTTCGTGTGCGACGAGAATTCGGAGCGGCAGGACCGGCCGGCAGCGACCAGGGCCACCGGATTTCCGGCCGGCGGTGCGGTGAGCGCCTGCATTGGCTCGGCCGGCTTCGGTGTGTTGCAGAACAAGTATCTGATTGCGCTCAATTGATTTCATCGGCGACGGAAGAAAATCGATCACGACAGGACGATTTTTCTTGATCCATCACGCCCAAAATGCTTTTGGCCGCAACCGGGGCGAGAGATCGGGAATCGGGAATGTCGGAAGAAACACAAGGGCAGAATCCTGAATATATTCACCTCGCGGCCGACATCGTGTCGGCCTACGTCTCGAACAACAATCTGCCCATCGCCGACTTGCCTGGATTGCTCTCGCAGGTCCATGCGGCCCTGACCGGCCTCGGCCGGCCGGCGGCGCCGGTCGAGGAGGTCGAGAGGGCGACGCCCGCGCAGGTTCGCAAGTCGATCACGCCGGACGCGCTGATCTCCTTCATCGACGGCAAGCCCTACAAGACGCTCAAGCGGCATCTCACCGGCCACGGGCTCGATCCCTACAGCTACCGGGCCCGCTTCGGCCTGCCGGCAGACTACCCGATGGTCGCCGCCAACTACGCCGCCCAGCGCTCGGAACTCGCCAAGTCGATCGGCCTCGGGCGCACCGGCATCCCCGCCGCCGAGCCCGGCGAGGCGAGGCCCCGCGGCCGCAAGGCCGGCTAGGGATCGGGCGGCCGATCCGGTGGTGCCGCCGCGCAACATCGGATGGCCGCGCCCGATATCTGGGACTGCCGTTAACCGAGGTTAATGGCGAGGCGGCCCTCACGGCCAAGGCTCCACCCGGGACCGAGCTGTGAGGGCGTCCGTGTACGCGTCAGACAAGCAACCCCGGTGGCTCCGGCGGCGGATGCGGCGGCGCCTCGCGCGATGGGGGAACCTGCTGGTGATCCGCTGGATCGCGGGCGGCGGGCGGGAGAGGCCGGCCGGCGCGGCCCCGGGCACGCGCCAGGACCCTTCGGCGGACTGGACCAACGTCGTGGCCTTCCCGCCGCGGCCGCCGGAGGCGCGGGCCGGAGCCTGAGCGACGACGATGTCTGCCATCGCGAAGCGATCGGTCGGACATCGCATGACGGGTCGCGAGGCGATTCGTTGCAGGGATGTGACAGCGGCAGCTTCGGTGATCGGTCACCGCGCGCGGCCATCGCGTTTTAACCGGCGCGATGGCAAGTGCTGGGGCGTTCAACGTCCCGGCCTTCCCACCATGTCGCCCGCTTCCAAAAACCTCCTGCTCCAGCACCGCGAAGTCGTCGCCGTCACGATCAGTTCAGGCGCCTTCTTCGCCGCCCTCCTCCTCGTCACCTGGCTGATCGCCTGAGAGCCGGCGCGCTCCGCGGCAGGCCCCTCGCCCGACGTCACGGCCTCGGCAGCATCCGGTCGCTGATGATGCGGCGCTGGATCTCGCTCGTGCCCTCGAAGATCGTCGTCAGGCGCGCATCCCGCCAGTAGCGCTCGACCCGGCGCTCGGTGGTGTAGCCGTTGCCGCCGTGGAGCTGCATCGCCCGGTTGGTGACGCGCACCGCCATCTCGGTCGCCAGGAGCTTCACCATGGCGGATTCGCTCTCGGCCGGCTCGCCCGCATCGAGGAGATGGGCGACCTGATGCCAGTAGGCGCGGGCCTGCGCCACCTCGGCGGCCATGTCGGCCAGCGCGAAGCGCAGCGCCTGGAACTCGCCGATCGGGTGCCCGAACTGCTCGCGCTCCTGCAGGTAGGCCTGGCAATCCTCCACCGCCGCCCGCGCCACCCCGACCGCCCGCGCGGCGGTGTGGACGCGCGCGATGTTGAGGCCCCGCTGCACGGCCGCGAAGCCGCCCGCATCCGCATCCGCGCCCTGGTCGCCGTAGAGGCCCGTCAGCCGGTCGCTCTCGGGCACCCGCACGCGGTCGAGCGCGAGCTCGAAGGTGAGGAAGCCGTGATAGCCGATCTTGTCGATGGCATGCCCGGTCATGCCCTCCGGGAAGGTGCCGGGCTCCTTGACCACGAGGAAGGGCTCGAGCCCGGCCGAACGCGGCTCGCCCGCCTCCGGCTCGCGCGTGCGCGCCAGGACCTCGATAAAGTCGGCCGCGAGCGCGAAGCCCGCCCAGCGCTTGGTGCCGGTGAGGAGCCAGCTGTCGCCCTCGCGCACGGCCCGGGTCTGCACGCCGGCGAGGTCCGAGCCGGCCGTCGGCTCGGACAGGGCGATGCTGCCGATCCAACGGCCCGCCGCCGAGCGGCGCAGCAGGTCGCGCCGCCTTTCCTCGTCGAGGGTCTGGGTGCCGAGCCCCTGCCCCCGCGCCAGGATGCTCCCGACGGAGAGCCAGGCCCGCGCCAGCTCCTCCGACACGAGGCAGTACTCGAACACGCCGAGGCCGAGGCCGCCATGCTCGGCCGGGATGGTGAGCCCGAACCAGCCCTTCCCGGCCATCGCGTCGATGAGGGAGCGCGGCATCTCGCCCTTGTGCGGGTCGAGCTCGTCCGCGATCGGCATCACGACGTCGCGCGCGAAGGCACGGGCCTCCGCCTGCAGCCGCACGCGCGCCTCCGTCCGCCAGGGCGACGCCAGCTCGGGCGGCTGCGGCTCCTGAATCTCCGGCCTCGGCATGTCATCCCCCCGTCTCCGCGCGTCCCGCGCCGGATCCGCCGCACAATCTGGTGCAGAGGCGCGCGCGCGCAACGGCGGCGGAGGGTTCGGGTGACGCTACCGGAAGTCGGTCGGCGTCAGGCCGTGGCGGGCGAGCTTGTCGTAGAGGGTCTTGCGCGGGGTGCCGAGGGCTTCGGCCGCCAGGCGCACGTCGCCGCCCGCCATGATCAGCTCGTCGCGGATCAGGCCGCGCTCGAAGCGGTCGACCTGCTCGGCGAGCGTCTGGCCGGGAGCGGGCTCCGGGCCCGGGCGTGCCTCGGGGCCGAAGCCGAGGGCGCAGCGCTCGGCGAAGTGGTCGAGCTCGCGCACATTGCCCGGCCAGGCGTGGCGCAGGAGGTGGTCGCGGATCGCCGCCGTCACGGGCGGCGGGTCGCGGCCGAAGCGGGCCGCCGCCCGGCCGAGGAAGTGCTGGAACAGCAGCATCACGTCCTCGCGCCGGTCGCGCAGCGGCGGGATCGGGATCGTGATCACGTTGAGGCGGTGGAAGAGGTCGTCGCGGAAGGTCCCCTGCGCCGCCGCCTGGCCGAGATCGACCTTGGTGGCGGCCACCACCCGCATGTCGATGGCCCGGACCTCGTTGGTGCCGAGCGGCTCCACCGTCCGCTCCTGCAGCACCCGCAGGAGCTTGACCTGGAGCGCCAGCGGCATGCTCTCGATCTCGTCGAGGAAGAGCGTGCCGCCCTGCGCGTGCTCGATGCGCCCCACCCGGCGCTTCAGCGCCCCCGTGAAGGCGCCGGCCTCGTGGCCGAACAGCTCGCTCTCCACCACGCTGTCGGGCAGCGCCCCGCAATTCATCGCCACGAAGTTCCTCGGCGCCCGCCGGCTCCAGCGGTGGAGCGCGCCGGCCACCACCTCCTTGCCGGATCCGGTCTCGCCGAGGACCAGCACGTCGATGTCGGCCTGCGCGACGTCGCGCACGAGGCGGCGCAGGCGCACGATCTCGGGCGAGATCCCGAGGAAGGCGGGATCGGCCTCGACCGCTTCCTCGAGCCGCGCCCGCAGGCGCCGGTTCTCGAGGGTCAGGCGGCGGCGCTCCAGCGCCCGGCGCACGGACGCCACGAGGGCCTCGGCCGGGTAGGGCTTGGCCAGGAAATCGTAGGCGCCCGCCCGCATCGCGCCGACCGCCATCGGGATGTCGCCGTGGCCGGTGATCAGGATGACGGGCAGGTCCGGGTCGGCGCCGCGCAGGCGCTCGAACAGGGCGCGCCCGTCGAGGCCCGGCAGGCGGACGTCGGTGACGACGACGCCCGGCGGCTCGGAGAGGATCGCGGCGAGCGCGGGCTCGGCGGCATCGAAGACCTCGACCGCGAAACCGTCGAGCTCCAGGCTCTGGCGGTTGGCCCGGCGCACGTCCGCCTCGTCGTCGACGAAGACGATCCGCTCGGACCGGTCGGGACTCGTCTCGCTCACGCCGCGCTCTCCGCCGCCTGCGCCGGCGCGCGGGCGAGCTCCATCCGGAAGACCGTGCCGGCGGGCTCGTTGCCGCGCACCGTCAGGGTGCCGCCGCAATCCTCGACGATCCCGCGGGCGATGGCGAGGCCGAGGCCGAGCCCGTCGGACTTCGTCGTGAAGAAGGCGTCGAAGACTTGCGCGCTGCGCCTCGGGGATGCCGGACCCGTTGTCGCGCACCTCGACGGCGACGCGGTCTCCGGCCTCGTCGATCGCGAGGGCGACGGCCGGCTCCGGGCGGTCCGTGACTGCGTCGAGAGCATTCTGCAGGAGATTGACGAGGACCTGCTCCAGGCGCGGCCCGTCGCCGAGCACGGCGAGGCCGGCGGGCGGCGGCGCGGCCGCCAGGGCGATCCCCGCCGTCGCCGCGCGGCCCTCGACGAGTTCGAGGCCGTTGCGGACGATCTCGGCGAGCGCCACCGGCTCGCGCCGGCCGGAGGCGCGCCGGGCGAAGCCCTTGAGCTGGCGGGTCAGCGCCCCGATCCGGTCGGTCAGCCGGCCGATGGCCGTGACGTTCTCGGCCACGTCCGCGACGCGCCCCCGGTGCACCAGGATCGCGGCGTTGTCGGCATAGGAGCGGATCGCCGCGAGCGGCTGGTTGATCTCGTGGGCCATGCTCGCCGCGAACTGGCCGAGGGTGGCGAGCCGTCCGGCCTGGGCGAGCTCGCGGCCGAGGCGCTCGCGCTCGGCCTCCGCGCGGGCCCTCTCCTCGGCCTCGGCGCGCAGCCGCCGGTTCGCCTCGCTGAGCGCCCGCGTGCGCTCGGCGACCCGCGCCTCCAGTTCCTCCCGCCTTGCCGCCGCCTCGCGCAGGCGCGCCCGCGTTCGCTCGCGGCGCCCGAGGAGGGTGGTGAGGCCGAGGGCGGCCATGCCCGTCGCGAGGAACGCGATGATCCCGCCCTGCCAGCGCTCGCGCTCGACGGCACCGCCGACGGGCGTGAGCGCGGTGAGCCGCCACCCGGTTCCCGGTATCGCGGCCTCGTGCCGGAGGGCGGCCCATGCGGGCTGAGCGCCGCCCCCGACGCGCACGAGGTCCGCGCGACCCCCGTCCGGGCGGAGGGGCAGCGGATCGAGGTTGGCGCCCCCGAATTCCAGGCTCTGGCGGATGCGTCCGCGCTCGGCCGGGTCGATCGGACGGAGCGCGCGGAAGCGCCATGCGGGATCGCTCGCGACGAGCACGATGCCGCGCTGGTCCGCCACGAAGACCCGCTCGTCGGCCTCCCGCCAGCCGGCCTCGACCGCGTCGAACTCGATCTTGACGACGACGACGCCGCTCCCGTCGGCGACCCGCCGCGCGAGGTAGTAGCCCGGTCGCCCGCTCACCGTGCCGAGGGCGAATTGCGACCCCGACCCCTCCGCCATGGCGAGCCGGAAATACGGCCGGAAGCCGTAATTCTGGCCGATGAAGCTGCGCGGCGCCCCGGCGTTGCTCGCCGCGACCGTGACACCGTCGGCCCCCACCACGTAGATGACGGCCGCGCCCGTCGCGGCGGCGACCTCGGCGAGGCGTCCGTTCACGCGCGCGAGCAGGTCCTGCCCCGCCTCGGGGCGCAGGACGGATGCGATCTCGGGATCCGCCGCGAGGGCCAGCGGCAGGGCGGTCTGCCGCTGCATCTCCGCCCGCAGGGCCCCGACCTGGAGGGCGAGAGCCGATTGCGCGGCGCGCCCGAGATCGGCGAGCGCCGAGCGCTCGGCGATGCGCCCGCCCGCCCAGGCCGCCACGACCATCGCGGCGAGCGCCGGCAGCCAGAGCCAGCGTCGACGGACGGATGATCTCGCCGGCTCGGGCCCGGATCGTCGGGTTCCGGTCACGCGCCGCCGCCCCGTGCGGTTTCCCGGACAGATTCGGGCCGCTTCGTGCGGATGCCCGCAACGGGCGCCCCGCCAGGGCCCGGCAGGTCCGGAAAAATCCTTGTCATCTCAGACATTTAACAAAATCTTCAGCGGGCCCGCCGGCTGGCATGCCGGTTGCCATTCCGTCGGCGTATCGCAGCCCTGCTCCGTCGGCATGACTGCAAGCCTCAGGGCCAAAAGCAAGAGCGGACGCCGCGGGCGGGCCGCCTCGTCTGCCAGCATCGAACCGAAGGGAGAACGCCTCATGGCCGCCGTGCCGTCACCGCTCACCGCGCACCACGCTCCGCCAACCCCGAAGCCGATCTACCGGACCCTGTACTTCCAGGTTCTGGTCGCGGTCGCGATCGGCATCCTGCTCGGGCATTTCTATCCGCAGCTCGGCGCCGAGATGAAGCCGCTCGGCGACGCCTTCATCAAGCTCGTGAAGATGATCATCGCGCCGGTGATCTTCCTCACCGTCGTCTCGGGCATCGCCGGGATGACGAACCTCGAGAAGGTCGGCCGGGTCGGCGGCAAGGCGCTCCTGTACTTCCTCACCTTCTCGACGCTGGCGCTGATCGTCGGCCTGATCGTGGCGAACGTCCTGCAGCCGGGCCACGGCCTGCACATCGACCCGAACTCCCTCGACCCGAAGGCGGTCGCGACCTACGCCGGCAAGGCCAAGGAGCAGAGCATCGTCGACTTCCTGATGAACGTCATCCCGGCCACCGCGGTCGGCGCGTTCGCGGGCGGCGAGATCCTGCAGGTGCTGTTCTTCTCGGTGCTGTTCGGCTTCGGCCTCGCCTTCCTGGGCGAGCGCGGCAAGCCCGTCCTCGACATCGTCAAGGTCCTGTCCGAGGCGATCTTCGGCGTCGTGAACATCATCATGAAGGTCGCGCCGATCGGCGCCTTCGGCGCCATGGCCTTCACCATCGGCAAGTACGGGATCGCCTCGCTCGCCAACCTCGCCTACCTCGTCGGCGCCTTCTACCTGACCTCGGCGATCTTCGTGTTCGTCGTGCTCGGCGCGGTCGCCCGCTACAACGGCTTCTCGATCGTGCGGCTCGTCCGCTACATCAAGGAGGAGCTGCTGCTCGTGCTCGGCACCTCCTCCTCCGAATCCGCCCTGCCCTCGCTCATCGACAAGATGGAGCGGGCCGGCTGCTCGCGCCCCGTCGTCGGCCTCGTGGTGCCGACCGGCTACTCGTTCAACCTCGACGGCACCAACATCTACATGACGATGGCGGCGTTGTTCATCGCGCAGGCCACCGACACGCCGCTCTCGCTCGGCGAGCAGGCCCTGCTGCTCCTCGTCGCGATGCTCTCCTCGAAGGGTGCGGCCGGCGTGACGGGCTCGGGCTTCATCACGCTCGCGGCGACGCTCGCGGTGGTGCCCTCCGTGCCGGTCGTCGGCATGGCGCTGATCCTCGGCATCGACCGCTTCATGTCGGAGTGCCGGGCGCTCACGAACTTCATCGGCAACGCGGTCGCCTGCATCGTGGTGGCGCGCTGGGAGGGCGAGGTCGACGAGGCCAGGCTGGCCGCCGCGCTCAGGGGCGAGCCGGCGCCGCTGGCGGCACCGGCACTGCAGCCCGCCGAGTAGGCCGGGGCCGATCGCGCGGGGGCCGTGCCGGCGTCATCGGGGGCCGTGCCGGCGTCTTCGGGCGCCGGCACGGCCTTCGTCGTCTCCCGCGCCTCAGGCCCGGTCGCGCCCGGCCCGGCCCGGCCAGGTATCGAGCGCGATCATCAGGTCGCGGCGTCGGCGCAGCATCTCCAGCGCCTCCTCGGCGGCCGGGCCCGCCTCGAACAGCTCGGCCGGATGCGCGCCGCCGAGCGAGGCGAAGACCCGGTCGGCGAAGTCCGGGCCGTTGGTCTCGATGAGCTTGGCAATGTCCGTCAGCGTCATGGGGACCTCCGCAAACCGGGCCAGAGCGAATCGCCGCGGCATTGCGTGATGTAATCGCGTCACGGTCAAGCTGAAATTCCGCTTCGTACGCGTCGGGTCCGGGCTGCGCGCCGCGCTGGCGGCCGGGCTCAGCGAACACCCTCCGATTGCCGTTCTGCGTCGTTAGCTCTTGAGAGTTGTACAGCGAACATATAATACAAATCTGCTGTACGGCCGGCTACCCCTCCCGGTGGAGCGAGGAGCGATGAGTGCGACGACATCCCGCCCCCGCGAACCGGCCCGCGCGGACCATCACCGCGCGCCGCTCCGGGCCGTTGCCCCGCCCGACCTGCGGCCCCGCTTGCCGCCGAGCCTGCGCGCCCATCTCGGCGCCCGGCTGCAGGATTTCTACGCCGCGATGCTGGCCGAGGCGCAGCCGCCGCGCCTCCTCGCCCTCGTCGCGCGGCTCGGCGCGGCGCCGGCGAGGCCCTGCGCGCCGCGCTTCCGCGACGACCTCCTCGCCGCGCTGCCGGCCTTGCGCGCCTTCGCCATGTCCCTGACCGCGAACGCGGCGCGCGCCGACGACCTCGTGCAGGAGACGCTGCTCAAGGCCTGGGCGAACCAGGACGGCTTCCTGCCGGGCTCCAGCCTCATGGCCTGGCTCTGCACCATCCTGCGCAACCAGTTCTACAGCGAGTGCCGCAAGCGCCGGCGCGAGGTCGAGGACGGGGACGGCGTCGCGGCCGCGCGGCTCGTCGCCCCGCCGGCCCAGGAGCACGACGTCGAGCTGCGCAAGGTTTGGGCGCTGCTTGCCAAACTTCCGCCCCTTCAGCGTGAGGCTCTGCTGCTCGTGGCCGCGCAGGGCCTGACCTACGAGGCCGCCGCCGACCGCGTCGGCTGCCGGGTCGGCACGGTCAAGAGCCGCGTCAGCCGCGCGCGGGCGAGCCTCGCCGAATCCCTCGCCGGGCCGCCGGCGAGGTCCTCGGCAGAGCTGTCGGCAAGGCTTCCGGCAAGGGTTCCGGCAAGGGTCCCGGCAAGGGTCCCGGCATGAGCGGCGCGTCCGTCCTGGAGCCGGCCGCGAGCCGGGGCGGCCCCGGATCCCGGCCGGCGCGGAGAGGACAGGAGGACGTGAGCAACCCCTTCGTTCGGAAGCTCGAGCGCGGCGCCGTCCTCTCGGACGCGGAGCGGGCCGCGCTGGAGGCGCTCACCCTCGTCCGCCGCCCCGTCCCGGCCCGCCACGACATCGTGCCGGACGACGGCGCCGATCGCGTCTGCCTCGTGATGGGCGGCATCGCGGGCCGCTACAAGACGCTTC
>NZ_JBAWTG010000126.1:0-13096 GCF_037106235.1 Methylobacterium nigriterrae
CTGGGGTGTTGGGGAGCTCATCCAGCCAGGCGCAGGCCTCAACGTGAATCCGAAGGATCTCGATCTCGCCGCGATCAGCGGCTTTGCCGGAAAGTCCGCTGCGGCCTCGGGCTCGGGATGGCTCGGTATCATTCCAGTGTCGCTGTTTGATCCGTTCGTTCACAACGACGTCATTCAGCTTCTCATCATGGCCGTGTTCGGTGGCATCGCTCTGCTCGCGATTAACGAGCGCGTGCCTACGCTGAATGTTTGGCTGGACGAGGCGACGCAGTGGCTCTTCAGCATCATGCGTATGATCACGCGTCTCGCCCCGCTCGCCGCCTTTGGGGCGATCGGGTTCACGGTAGGCAAGTTTGGTATCGGCTCGCTGCTGCCACTGATGAAGCTCGTCGCCAGCTATTACGTCGCGCTTGTCGTTTTCGTTGTTCTCGTACTCTGGTGCGTGCTGCGCTGGTGCGGCGTCGGAATGGTCGAGTTCCTGCGCTACATCAAGGAGGAGATCGCAATCGTCTTTGGCACGATCGCATCCGAAGCCGTGATGCCGCGGCTGATCGACAAGCTCGAGTTCCTTGGATGCAAGCCGGACGTGGTACGCATCGTGCTGCCGACAGCGTACTCGTTTAATCTTGACGGGACAGCGCTCTATCTAGTCCTCGCGCCGATGTTTATTGCTCAGGCGTTGAATCTGGACCTCTCCTGGGGCGACAAGCTGTCTTTGTTCGGACTTCTGCTCCTCACATCGAAGGGCGCGGCCGGAGTCACTGGCGGGGTGCTGGTGACACTCGTCTCGACCATGATCGCGCACCCGATCGTGCCCGCAGCGGGGATCGCCATTACACTCGGGGTGGACCGGTTTCTCAATGAAGGCCGGGCAGTGCTCAATCTGATTGGGAATGCCGTCGCGACGCTCGCCATCTCCCGTTGGGATCGCTCCCTTGACGTCGAACGGATGCGGGCTGTTCTCCGTGGCGAAGTACGAGCGCAGGATCTCGATATTGCGGTCGATGCGGCCCATGCGGGGTTCAAGCAGCCCGTGCCAGAACCAGCCTGAAGGCGAGATGCGGTGGGCGGCATCGTCAGAGCCGCCCTTCCAAGGCCTGATTGTGTCCTTACCTCCAGTATAATATATAAGAGGCCCTCTGAGGACACGGCCCATCAACATGGATGAATCAACGCCCCGCTCACTTCTTACAGGGTACCAGCCGCTCTACGCCCAAGTAAAGGATTCGCTGGTAAAGCGAATTGGGTCGGGGTCTTGGAAGCCTGGCGAGATGCTGCCGAGCGAGACCGAACTCGCGGCCGAGTATCAAGTCAGTCAAGGGACGGTGCGTAAGGCGCTCATGGCCCTTGAGGCGGATAGACTGATTGTCCGCCGCCAAGGACGTGGCACGTATGTTGCTCGTCACTCGCGTGACGAAACTCTTTTCCAGTTCTTTCGCATTGTCGATCTTGACAATCAGCGCCTTGCTCCTACGAGCTGTGTCTTGAGCCACCGTAAGCAGAGGGCCAGTAATGAGCAGGCAGCTCGCCTCAATATTGAGCCTGGTTCGATGCTGCATGCGATCATTCGGGTCCGGAGCCTAGATCAGGCTCCTGCTATTTTTGAGCGCGTTTTCGTGCCTGTTGCGCTCATGCCAGATTTGCGCGTGCAGGCGAATGAAGTCATGGAAGAGGAGATGTACGTCATTTACCAGGAGATATTCGGGATCAGTATTGCGCGCGCTTCGGAACGGATCGCGGCTGTCTCGGCGACCTCTGAGGAAGCAAAGCTGCTCAACTTGAATACGGGTGCTCCACTGCTTGAGATCATGCGTATCGCATATGATGTGAATGCGCGTGCTGTCGAGCTCCGGATCAGCCGATGCAACACCGACCATGCGCGATATGCCGCTGAGGTTAACTGAGCGAGCATCATCGCAGCGGGCTTGTCGCCACGCTGACGTAAGAGCGCTGGCACAAAGTTTGTGAGCAGGTAGAAACGTGGCCGGATTGGTTAGGACTGCGACCGGGTTGTCCTTAGCAGTCCTGGTAAATTCCGGCTGCCGCCGGCCGAAGCCGCGGCCGACTTCAGAATTTACGGCAGATCCAGAAGCGCCGCCGTCGCATCGATCGGCCGGACTGTCCCTATGCTTGCGGCAACTGTCTGCCCGCGTGCCGCTCGCAGGCTCCAGGATTCGCGATAAGAGGCGGGCGCCCCACGCCGGTTAACAGATTTAGAAACGAGCTCGGGCCAGTTACTCGTGCGACCTGCAAGGAGGTTGCGAGACGCCTGTAGGCTGCAAACTGAAAAGTTATCAATCTGCTTTTTCGATCAAACCGATCTGCACGTTCAGTTGGATTGAATGGCGCCGGCGTGAGAGATTCCACGCCTCGGATCAGAGTTGCCTATGCCGCCCATTGCACAATCCCGCACCGCCAGCGAGTTTCGCCGTGTCTCCGGTGTACGTGCCATCCTGCCGGGCCTCTGTCTGTGCCTCGCAGTCACTGCCAGCGCTCTCGGCTTTGAGGCAGCCGAAGCACAGCTGTTCGGTCGCGCTTGGCTTGAGGCCCTGGTGCTTGCCATCCTGCTCGGTACAGCGGTCCGCACGGCTTGGACACCCTCGGCGCGCTTCACCCGTGGCATTGCCTTCAGTGCCAAGACATTGCTGGAGGTCGCCGTCGTGCTGCTGGGTGCCTCACTCAGCTTCGCAACAATCCTTGCGGCCGGGCCGGGCCTCCTCGTCGGTATCGCCGCCGTCGTGGCACTCGCCATCCTGGCAAGCTACGGCATTGGTCGGATGCTCGGGCTGCATCACCGCATGGCGATCCTGGTGGCCTGCGGCAACTCGATTTGTGGCAACTCCGCCATTGCCGCTGCCGCGCCCGTTATCGGCGCGAGCGGGGAGGACGTTGCCGCCTCGATCGCCTTCACGGCCGTGCTCGGTGTTCTCGTGGTGCTCGGTCTGCCGCTCCTCGTGCCGCTGCTCGGGCTCTCGCCGATGCAGTACGGTGTGCTCGCCGGGTTGACCGTCTACGCAGTGCCACAGGTTCTCGCCGCGACGGCGCCGGTTGCAACGCTCAGCATGCAGGTCGGTACGCTGGTCAAGCTCGTTCGTGTTCTGATGCTTGGCCCGGTCATCCTTGCTCTCTCGGTCGGCGCGAGCCGGCTGCGTGAGGTGCCCGACGAGTCCGCATCCAAGGTGACGGCCGGCAAGCGTTCAAGCGGAGGCCGGATCGCACTCCATCGTTTCGTGCCTTGGTTCATTCTGGGTTTTCTCGCCCTGGCGGGCCTTCGCTCGGCTGGCCTCATACCCGGAGCTGCTCTGCGGCCCACGGCCGAGATCGCCAATGTCCTCACGGTGATCTCGATGGTGGGGCTCGGCCTCGGGGTTGATGTCCGGGTCGTGGCCAAAGCGGGTCTGCGGGTGACACTGGCGGTGACCGCCTCGCTGCTCGCCCTCGGCGCGGTTAGCCTTGGCCTGATCCATGTGCTCGGCGTCGCCTGACCGCTGGATCGGGGCGAGGTGCGGGAGAGGGGCCGAGCTGCGGGTCAGCGAACCAACGCTGAACGCACACCTCCCCACGTCACGCACCGCCCGCACGCTGAATCAGATCCAGCAGGGCGTCCGACGCACGACTGCGATAGCGCTCCTTGTGACGCAGAACGCGAAACGGCCGGGTTGGCAGGAGAAGCGACGCCTGCCGCACGGTACCGGCCAGCAGTGAGGCGGCCACCACTGTCGCCGAGAGGACGCTCGCGCCGGCCCCGGCCTCGACTGCCGCCCGCACGGCTTCGTTCGAGGGCAGCTCAAGTGTCACGCGTAGGCTGGATAATGACAGCCCAAACTCGAGCAACGCCTCCTCGAAGGCCGAGCGCGTGCCCGAACCCGGCTCGCGCAGCACCCAGTCGGCTTCGGCAAGATCGGTTGTCGTTAGGCGCTTGCGCGTCCCGAACGGGTGGTCCGGTCCGACGACGAGGACGAGGTTGTCCTGTGCCACTGTCGTGCTCGCAAGCGCGGGATCGTCGAGCGCACCTTCCACGAAGCCGAGCTCGGCCGTTCCATCGCGAACGGCGGCAGCGGCCTGTTCGGTGTTCCCGACGGAGAGGCTGATCCTGATCTCCGGGTAAGCCCGGCGGAAGGTGACGAGGTGACGAGGCAGCCAGTCGCTGGCAATGGTCTGGCTGGCCTGGATAGACAAGGTACCGCGGCGAAGTCCGCTCAGGTCAGCCAGCACCAATTCAGCAGCTTCGGCGCGGGCGAGCACGGCCCGGGCCTCGCCGAGGAAGATGCGACCGGCCTCGGTCAGCTCTATGCCGCGCCCGACCCGGTGGAACAGCTTCGTCGCGTGACGTCCCTCGATGTTAGCAATAGCGCTACTCACCGCGGACTGAGCGAGATTGAGCGCCTCGGCCGCACGGGTGACATGCTGGCGCTCTGCTACGGCCACGAAGATGCGCAGCTGATCGAGAGTCACAAACGTATCTCCAGCCTCACCGAGTACGGTCTCGGTGTTCCTACCAGATCCTCGCCGGCTCGGTTGAGAGCGTGACAGCCAAAGTGCACGTCGGGCAGAGCTGGAGAGCAAATCTCATGTCCGGGAGACGGCGGCCAAATCAGAATGTCTCGATGAGCGCCTGTTTCTGAGACTGACCTTGCTACAGGACCCTGGCTGCGTACCGGCGCGACCTACCCCTCACACGCCGCGCGGCGTGTGAGGCACGGTGCGGACAGGGTAAACAGCCGCTAAGCATAGCATGCCGCCCTTGACGGTAGCTTCAAATGACAAGGGTCTAGAGAACGACGGGCGCGAGCTTGTCTTGCCCTGATCAGCCCAGCGCCCTGCCAGGGCAGGTCCTTGAGGGTCCGCCAGTAGGCGCTGTGACCCCGCGTCGAGAATCGTCCGAAGGTTGGACAAACGGTCTCGATTGCCGGGGTGCATGCGGTGATTAGCAACCCGGCCCCGTCCAACGCCAGGTCATTGCCGTCAAGGCCGTCCGGCACCGACGGCACCGATCGGCATCAGGCTGTCCTTGGACACTATTGGTTTCACCGTCCGGATCTGCCTCAGCACCAAAGGTGCGGATGAACCCCGAAAGGGGTCACCCATTCCCTTCTAGACCGGGCGCTTTGCGCCGGTCGGCGTCGCAACCGCGCTCTGGACCACCGAGCGAACCATTTGTGCTCTGCTCCCGACGCGTTGCTCTCTCGCGGCTTGCTCGCCGGGCACAAAAAAGAGCCCCGCCAGAACCGGGCGGGGCCCATCCGATATCGGAGTAGATGCTGCTGCGCCGCTCAGGCGGCGAGCCACACGGCAGCAGCCCGGGCGTTCTCGTTGCTTGCCAAGAGCGGGAGAGCAGTTGTAGCGGTATCGGCCTTCGGGTTCACTCGGTTGGCAACGTAGAAGACCAGCCCGACGTTCGCGGCCACGGCGGCGAAGAAGCCATAGTAGAGGAGTAGGTCGGTCATCGTAAGCGTCCTGTCTGACGTTTGCGTTGCACCATGTATGGCGCAGTGCGGCACGCCTTGGCATACCAAATTCCACGAGCCGGATATGCCGTGCGCGCATGGGCTGGCCTCTCGAGCGGCCGAGGCCCGGAAAATTTGCATTATGGCGCCTGATCGATACAGGCCCCCCTGCGGTATTCTGCAGCCGTGCAGAAAGCGCGCCCCACCCCTTTACGATGTCCGCCGTCATCACTCTTGAGACAGATTGAGGCCCTTCACGAACGGAGGATGGCTGGTTCATCGTAGTCCTGAGGCACGAAGATGAAGCAGACATCCGGGCCGGCACGGAAGCCGGTGGAAGCCGTGATCAAGGACATCCGCCGGGCCATGCGCCGGCAGTTCTCGGCTGAAGAGAAGATCCGCATCGTGCTGGAAGGCCTGTGCGGTGAGGACAGCATCGCCGAACTGTGCCAACAATGCTCTCAAAGCGCGTAGCTACCGCTGGAGCAGCGCCCGGCGCTGCTGGTTCATCGACCTGAAGGAGAGCGACGTCGAGATCGAGCGGGGCTTCCTGAGCGAGCAGGTTTATCAACGAAATATGGCGCACCTCCCAACCGAGCGATTCACCGCGAGGGAACGGTTCTCCGTACGAGCCGCTTCCGCGTCGGCCTACCTGGGTAAGTGACCCTTCATTCCGGAGCCCTCGTTGTGGCTTGAGCCGTGATGACCGACGGCAGATGCGCAGCGGCCAGCATGAGGCCACTCGCGAGAACGATCCGGGCAATGGCGACGACCATGGCGTTTCCCCTCTGCGGCCTTGAGCGGCCGTCATATGGGGCGCCTTGTAGAAGCGTGGCTTTTCAGCGTGAGTGCCCGGAATGTTGCGTGGGTCACTGACCGGCAGGTCAGCCGCCAGCCTGTTCCTCGTCATCTGCCAGCCGTGTGAACTGGCGAGCCAGAGCTTCGATCTGATTGGGCGTTGCGATCAGTCTCAGCACGCAGCCGTCGTCTGCCTCGATCGTGACTTCGAAGCCGCCAAGAATCTCTGTCGTTAGCACACGGATCAGCTTCTTCGGTTCGGACATGGGCAAGGACCAAATGTGAGGCGCAGCCTTCCTCAACCCTCAACGCCGCACGCCCGAGTCTGTTGGGTTGCTCGGCAGAGGATCGGGGCGCTGAGCCTGGGCCGGGAGGCTCATTGATCGAGGGATCAACGTCAGGATAAGGCGAGCACGGCCCAGTTGGGCCGAGGTCAGGCTCACCCTCCGGCTCTTCCGGAGGAAGCGAGTCAGGTGGCAGCTTGGGCGGCGGCATCTTCCCCTCACTGGGAGGTGCCGGGATGCCAGGATCGGTCATGGTGTGCGCATCACCTTCCGTGACGATCAGCCCGAGGTCCGACATGGAAACTCCTGTCGACGTGACACGGCTGATCGGCAGGTTGGTTTCCTGCGGCACGGCGGCACGATTGCAACCTGAGGCACCCGAAAGGAGGGCGACGGCGCCCCTTCTTTCCATCCAAGCCACGCTGTTGATGTCAGTCGCAGTCCGGCTGGAGGCGAATGGCCCGCGCAATCTCAATCAACTCACGTCCGGTGAGGCCGCCGCCGTAGCGCGCGAGATCCTCGACCCGCCTGCCACGGGCACCTGCGCGATAGCTTGCGACGCTTCTCTGCACCTGGGTGCGCGCGGCAACCTCGCGCTGCTGATTGACCTTCGTGGCTAGGGCTACTGGCATCGCGGCTCCTCAATGTCCACGAAGAGGAGCCTACCAAAGCTTAACCATACGGAACAGGCTTGACAGTTGTCATTCTGCTTAGCGCCGGGGCGGGGGTGACCATCGGACAAGGATGTCTCGCTGCGTCAGGCCGCCTTCGAGCGCTCCGGCCGATCTGGGTCGTGGCTCGCCACCGCAAAATCGATGATCTGCATGGGGGTGGAAACCGGATCCAGCACTGCAGCAGACACTGGTTGGCGCACCACCTCGACGCGTGATTGCGCGAACAGGGCGGCCCCATTCTCCGCGCCAGCCGCCTTTATCAGGTCCGCCTCCTCGCAGGTCCCAGCGATCTTCAGAGCCAATGCCTGCAGGTTGTCCCGCTCGGCACAGTAGGCGGCGGTCCGAGCGCGGGCGTATCCGGACATGGGGGCGATTAGCCGCGCGAATTCGTTCTCGTCGGCCCGGTAGAGCGATGCGATCAGCCCGACAGGGACCGGATATCGCGCGAGGGCGGCAGCCGTAGGCCGTAGGGGAGTTGATGCCACTTGAGGACCCTGCCCTTCGGAGAAGAGGCAGGATCAAGCCGAGCTAGGGTTAACGGGCGGTTACCGCTGCGCTGCCCCGCTGCCTGCTAGGGAGGCGGCAGCGGGGCGTGTCGCGGATCTCACGACAGAGCCGATACGCAACGCGGCTTAGGGAGAGGATGAGGGCGGACAGTTAACCTATGCCCCAAGCATGGATGGGTGCGGTGTGCCCAAATGGGAGTCGTTCCGGCAGGTAGCGCTCCCCGAGCTCACCAAGGCCCTACGGGCCAGTATCTGTCCTGTAGGCGGACCGACGATGGCGTCGGCACCTGCACGGCCGCGATGTGCCCTGCCCTCATCGGGTCAGACCTGGGAAGATCGCCCGCAAACTGGTCACGATCATCTCCATTGCAACCGCGGCGAGGATCATGCCCATAAGCCGGCGGGTGATGGCCGTGGCCTCCTGCGAGAGATGACGCCCGATGAATGGGGCTGCGAGCAGCGCCGCGGCCAACAGCAACAGGAAGGCGCTCAGTCCCGCCGCCAATTCACTGATCTTGTCCTGTGTGTGCGCCGTCTCCGCAAAGACGATGAGGGTCGCGATCGTGCCCGGGCCGACCAACAGCGGCACGGTCAGGGGATAAATGGCAACGCTTGCTGGATCGATAGCTTCGATCTGCTCTTTCGGCGTGGCTGCATGGGCGTGACTTGCCGACCCCTGCAACATCGAAAGAGCGATCAGCAGAACGAGGAGGCCGCCCGCCAGACGGAAATCGTTCACGCTGATCCCGAAGATGCCGAGGACCAACCTGCCAGCAAGGACCGCGATGAGGCAGCCGATTGTCGTGCCGATTGCTGCAGTGACGGCCACGCGCCGCTGAGCCTCGGCCGAGGCACCTTCGGTCAGGGAGAGGAAGACGGGGACGTTCGCGATCGGGTTCATGATGGCGAAGAGAGCTGCAAAAACCTTCGTTGCGAAGGCGAAGTCGAACCCCATCGCGCGGCTTCCTCTCCTCAGACCCGGCTTGTGCGCTCCAGCTTCACCATGCCTGAAAAGGCAGATATCTGTCGCCTGACTAGGGCGGCTTGCGAATTTTCAAAGGCTAATCGGGATTATTGCAGGCACTACATTTAGCTGCGCAGATAGAGACCGCGGCGATTCGGAGGCCTGCTGCATGCGAGCACTCGCTTCTACGTTGGAAGGAGAGGTATTTGGCCGCCTCATCGGCGGCTTGGTCCGGGCAGCTCTGGACGGCGCCAGCGAACCGGTTCCGGTTCTGATCGAGCGCCTGCGGCGTCTCGAGAAGCAGGCGCGCGCAGATGGTCTGAGTCGGCGGACGATCCATGCCATCGCGTCGGGACGGCAATCGCTTGGTGATACCTCGGCGATCTGAAGGTACCCGTTTCAGCGCCTCTGTGGAATCCGCGCAGACCGGAGGACCTGAGCCGGTGTCAAGCCGTCAGCACTGCAGGCCCGGGAAGCTGCCCGAACGCTCCCATGTCTCTTGTTCGGAGAGGGGCGTCAACGCGTGCGGCGAGGCATGCCGGAGCGTCGTAGCGCGCTGACACGCATTGAGGTGAGAGAAGGTGTTTGGCGCATGGCCCAAACCGAGGCCACAAGGGCCGTGTCGCCATAGCCCGCCCCGTAAGCTTGACCGTCCAGGAGCCCTGCGGTTGCATAGCGCGGAGGATTGGAGCGAGAGATCGGAATGACGGGGCAGTCACACGAAGCCTTTGCCAGCATCCTTCAAGCAGCCTGGGGATTGGCACAAACCATCAGAGAAGAGACGGGCACTGTTGTCGAGCTGAGACTCACGACGCTCGGCCTGACAGCACTCGCGGCTGACGCCGTGTGCGGCCGCATGGCGACCATTTCTTGGAAAGATCTGACGCAATCGGACAACTTGCTCGAACTCCTGTCGAAGGCGATCCGGGAGGTCGCGGAGCGTCAGCCTTCGGTCGCCGTCATCAAGGAGCAGGTAGCCGCCTAGTCCCTCTCAAAAGCCGCAGGCAGCGCGCTGATCGGTGACTAATACCAACCCTCACTGATCAGAACACATGAGCCCAGGCGCGCAGGCCGATGGACATGATGCGCCAGGGTTGGTCGATGAGCTTGTTCCAGGCGTCGCAGCAATGATCGAGGATGGCCTCGTATGACGCAAAGATCCGGTTGCCGAGCCAGTTCTCACGGATGAACTGCCAGAGGTTCTCGACCGGGTTCAGCTCAGGCGAGCGCGCTGGCAGCGGCAGCAGCGTGATGTTGGCCGGCACGATGAGCTTCTTGGTCATGTGCCAGCCAGCCTGATCGAGCAGCAGCACGGCGTGCGCACCGGCGGTGAGGGCCCTGGCGATCTCGGCCAGGTGCAGGTTCATCGCCTCGGTGGTGCAGCGGGGCATGACGAGCCCGGCTCCCGTGCCACGAGCCGGGCAGATTGCGCCGAAGAGGTAGGCGGAAGCGGTGCGCTGGTCCTTTGAGGCTGCGGGCCGTGTGCCGCGGCGTGCCCAACGACGCGTGATGGTGTTCTTCTGCCCAACCCGGGCCTCGTCGGCGAACCAGACCTCTATCGGCTTGCCGCCGACAGCCTGCGCGACCTCCGCCAAGCGGGCGGGGAAGGTTTTTTAAAAGCCGGAATAGCGTCCTGATCCTGTGCGTGATGGCGCGGACGAGCCGAGAGCTTGGCGTAGCCCATGCTCCGCAGAACCCGGCTCAGCGTCTGCTCGGAGACCGAGACGCCGTGCTCCTCAAACAGGATCTGAGCCAGATCGACCAGCCGCCAGCGCACGACCCCGTGCGCCGCCGGCGTGGGTCCCTCCTCAACCAAGGCCCGAAGCGCCTCACGCTGCTCAGCGTTCAGGCGCGGGCGGGCACCGGGAGCCTTGCAGCCGATCAGCCCATCCGGCCCATCGGCGTTGAAGGCCAGAACCCAGTCCCGCACCGTCTGCAGCCCAACCCCACCGAGAGCCGCCGCCGAGCGCGAGCCGCCCGCATAGATCGCCGACAGCGCCAGCAGGCGGCGGGTCTGATCCGGATCGCGCGAGCTCTTGGCTAGAGCTCGCAAGGCCTCGGCATCGAAGTCTGGCCGCAGCGGCACAGGAGCGGCCATCCCATCCTCCTCAGGCTCCAAACCCGAGGAAAGAATCACAGCCCGTTCTGCACCGCTACCCAGCGTGAGTCCTGCTCAACGAGGCTTGGTATGACTGCGTTGAGGCTTGGTGGGGCGCATCGCTGCCTCACCAGCCGCCAGCGCCCGCAGAAGGATCGCATCTGCGGGGCAGCTGCGGGCTTGCTCGCGCAAAGCCTCGGCCGCAGCTCGGTCGCCACGGCGCTCGAGCGCGTCAGCTGCAATCGCGAGCTCAGTCGCGGCGGCCTCGTTGAACGCAGCGTCCACCTAAGGTGGTGACTGCCCGTGCACCAGTTCCCGTGTGCACGCACTTGCGCCGGAAGTCCTTCAGCCGGACAGAGGGCTGGTCGGTGCGGACCGCCTCACTCGCCTGCAAGACAGTGACGGCGACAGTCACACAGCCGGGAGGCAAGAACTTCACGAGCCTGAAGACAATTAGGATGGCAGGGCGAAGTAACTGCTGGGCCCTCGTAGCCACCGTGAGCGCTGGTCACTCCGGCTTGCGAGGATTGACCACGGGCTGCCAACCGCGAATAGTGACGCTTGAGGTCGGACCGCGGCTTTTCTATGCGTCGAATCTGGTTCAGTTCCCTGATGGATTGCAGATTTCTGTTGAGCGTTTCCATGACGGTTGCCGCCCTGATCGTGCCAGGGCACCTCGCCCGCTCCGCGACGGATCAGCCTGCCTCCGGTCCTGTGTACGCGACGACCGACATAGAGGAGCCGCGGCCTGCGCTCACTTGCCCGGTCAGCCGAGCCGTGTTCCTCCGAGAGGAGGATAAGGCCCGTTTCGTGGCTGATGCCTATGGAGTGAACCTCAATGTGCAGCTTGGAGAGCTGAACGAGGTCATCTCCGGCTGGCTTGATGGACGGCGCGCTTACCTCTTCGTCATGCACGCATCTGATGAGGTGGTCGGTGTGATCTCCCCGTGGAGGGACAGCTTTTATCCTCGCCACAACAGCGAGGGGCCGACCATGAGCACACTTGGAGCGTCGCTCGGTCCGCTGCGGGGACACTGGATTCTCGCTGAGTGTCAGCCACGCGCTCCCCTTACCCTCTAATGCCAGCACCACCACGGGTGTGGACGAGGTTGTCATCGAAGTGATGCAGCCGCTGCAGTCGGCATCCGACCGCGGCCGTTTAGAAAACTTCTGCGTATCAGGCGGTTGCCGGTCGCCTCAGATTGGAATATCTCTAAACTGTTGGACGGTCATGGGCCTCCAAGCTCGCGCTCTCGTGCTGCCATGAACGTATCGGAGATACTCGGTCATGAAGGGTGACGCAAAAGTCATCGAGTACCTCAACCGGGGCTTGCGCAGCGAACTGACGGCGGTGAGCCAGTACTGGCTCCATTTCCGCATGCTGAACGACTGGGGCTACATCGACCTCGCCAAGTTCTGGCGCAAGGAATCGATCGAGGAGATGAACCACGCGGACCGCTTCGTCGACCGCATCCTCTTCCTCGACGGCTTCCCCAACCTGCAGGAGCTCGATCCGCTGCGGATCGGCCAGAACGTCCAGGAGATCATCGAGTGCGACCTCGCCGCCGAGAACGAGGCGCGCGCGCTCTATCTCGAGGCCGCCCAGTACTGCGACTCGATCAACGACCGCGTCTCGAAGCTCCTGTTCGAGGATCTCGCCGCCGACGAGGAAGGCCATATCGATTTCCTGGAGACGCAGCTGGAGCTGATCAAGCAGATCGGCCTGCCCCTCTACGCCCAGCGCCATATCGGCGGGCTCGAGAAGATTGAGCCCGAGGTGGAGTGAGGCGGCGGGTGCGGACGTAAGAGTGGGGCATGTGGTTCCACCTCATGCCCATACTCAGCACTAGGTCGATCCCCGTTGGCGCAGAGTGTGCGTCATAACGGTGTGTCCCGCCGCTCAGGGCACGGAGCCACCTCGCCAGCTTACGCCACGGAGGCCCTCAGCGCATCAGCGTCGCAGACCTTCAGCTTTGCGCCCATCCCAGTCGACGCAGACGACATCTTCGAAGCGGACGCTGCGGCAGCCGAGATTGTAATAGGATCAGACCTCTGCTGACTGGCCACTCTCCGGCATGGTACGAAACTAACCGTCAGACATCGGCGCACTAGGAGCAGAAGCAGAACAGCTCAAAGGGGGCGTGCATGGAGCATCGGCAGTTTGGGCGATCCGGGCTGAAGGTGCCCGTCCTCGGCCTCGGAACGGCGACCTTCGGTGGTATCGGCGAGTTCTTTGAGCGCTGGGGGCGGACGGATGCCGCCGAGGCGGAGCGCCTCGTCGATCTCTGTCTCGAGGCGGGCGCCAACTTCTTCGATACGGCCGAC
>NZ_JBAWTG010000127.1:0-13069 GCF_037106235.1 Methylobacterium nigriterrae
CCTTCGCGCGCCTTTCGCCTGCGGAGTGCCGCAACTACTTCTCGGCCGCCGGCTACGAGGATGACGCTTGTGCTTCCAGCTGATCGGGACCCGCTCTAGAGCGCCAATGGGCCGCTTAGGTGGATGCCCTTAAGCCTGTCCTGAAGGTCGAACAGCGGCGAGCTGCTGAACTGCGGGAGGAACGGGACCGCTGGCAGGAGAAGGCTATGGCTCCAAGAGGAGGGGGGACTTTGGGGTGGTTTAGGCGTGCTTAGGCCCGGAGACACCCTGAGCTTCATGCTCGCCAAACACGGGCCACGTGTCTCCTAATGCCAGCGTCCCTTCGAGGACGCCTGCTTCCGCGATCACTCCCCACACGATTAAGCCCTGACCGAACTGCACCGCATAGCCAAAGAGACCGTCCTCGCTCTCGCCGGTCCGGATGGTCAGCCTATCGCCGTATTGCTTGACGTTGGCCTTCGTGCCGACTTTGAGGTTCGTCAACGCCTCGGCCAGGTAGTCGGTTAGGTTCTGCATGCCTGACGCCTGCACCTGATGCCAACTCGTATGGATACGGTGCGTCTCCGGCAAGATCGCCCCTTTCTCCCGGTAGTAAAGGGCGCATCCGAGCTTCCGCCCGATCATCGCTGCCGCGTCCCCGAACTCGGTCGAGGCCAGAACCATCCCCCTTGCGGCGGGCTCATCTCTCAGCAGGAGCCCAGGCGTTCTCGGGGTACCGTGCTGCTTCATGTACGAGCGGATGGCATTAGGCGAAGGGTTGAACTCAGGGATCGCTCCAGGAGCGTTGTTGCCGAGACCCCGATGTAGCCCGTGTGCTCTGCCGACGTTCTGATTGCCAATGTTGTAGTCGAGCAACATCGCATGATACCCAAAAATCAAGTCATGGGTCCTACTAACGTCATTGCATCCTTCACAGGCAGGAAATTCGATGCCATCAGGTACGAGGTCTTTTGGAAAGCAGGCCTGAGGCGGTACGTGATCTAACTCAACGCTCCTAGCCTTACCGCCACAGAAGCAGCACACCGGGTGCTCTGTAATGAACCGCTGCTTGCGGTTTGGCTTCGGGGGGCGCTGCAACACCTGAACCTCACACTGATCACGAGCAATTAGGCCGGGAACCACAGTGGATAGCCCGCTTAGCTCAGCCTTAGCTAGGGTGAAGCTATTGGTTCAGCCCGGGTTCGCCTCCGCTGCTGCCCTGGCTAGCTTCTCGGCAATCGCCTCAGGTCTCAGGTGAGTGTACCTCATCAGCATCCGTGTATCCCGATGCCCACTCAATAGGGCCACCTCCGGCACACTCAGGCCAGCCTCGAAGAACCGGCTGACGGTTTCATGCCTGAGATCGTGGAACCGGAGTCCCGGAACGCCCGCCCTCCCCCGCAACCGCTCCCAGGCCAAGCGAACAGCGTTTCCGCTGACCGGGAAGACACGGGCGTCAGTCCTCGGGAGGCCCCTCAGAACCTCGATGGCCTTGGGCGTGAGCGCCACCGTTCGGGCGTGACCGTTCTTGGTGATCGGGAGGTGGGCCGTTCGCCGCTCCAGGCTGACATGGGACCACACCAGAGCCAGCAACTCCCCTCGCCTCATGCCGGTCTCGATGGCGAGGTCGATCAGGGGCCTCAGGTACCAAGCGTGGGCTGAGCCGATGGCCGCACGAAGCTTCTGATTCGCCTCTGCCTCAAGCCTCTGGTCCCGGGCCTTGGACGGTTCTGGAAGAGTGATGCTCAGGACCGGGCTGCTAGGCACAGGAGCGTCCCATTCCCGCTTTGCTACGGTCAGACAGTGACGAAGGATGGTCAGTTCTCTCCTGACCGAATCGCCGCTCACGGTTGCCAAGCGGTCATCTCGATAGCGAGCCACCAAGGCAGGCGAGAGCTTTGCCAATGAGGCTTGGGCCAGCTGGTGACCGAGAAGTGTCCTGATCCGCGACCTCTCAAAGCGGGCGCCCCGCTTCGACGGAGTGATAGATTCTTCGTAGCGCTTGAGTAGGTCACCAACGGTGATGCTTCCAGCCTGCCTCAGCCCCACTGGGAGTTCGGCCCTTTCGATGGCTCGCTCTTTATCCCTCGCCCATGAGAGCGCATCAGCCTTGGTGCTGAAGGATTTCGAGATCGCAGGGTAGCCCTCACGCCGTACCTGGGCCTGCCAGGAAGAGCCCCGCTTACGTATGGTCGCCATGTGTCGTGTCTCGCATCGCTTGTGACAGCAGCGTGACAGACCAACCTAATCAGGGATCACGAAAAGGGCTGAGAACCAGCCAAACCCTAGCCCCTACAGAGGCTTAGAGATGGCGCACCCGACACGATTCGAACGTGTGACCTTTGCCTTCGGAGGGCAACGCTCTATCCAGCTGAGCTACGGGTGCTGACCGTGGCGATTCCCTAGCCCATGCGGGCGCCCGGCGCAACGGGCTGAGGCTGCCAAGCGCCTGCTCGGCGGGATGGCTGCGCGGCCCTTCCTCGGCAAAGGTCACACGTTCGAATCGTGTCGGGTGCGCGGGCCGGCATCGCGAGCCGGGAAGGGACCGCGCGTGCGCCGGCAATGTGGCCGCGACGAAAGCTCCCGGTTGGCCTTGACGGTGAACCGAGCCGTGATGCGGGTGCATGTAGTTGTGCCCCCAGTCGACAGTGGCGGCCATGTGCTGGCTCGCTTGCGCGGTGTGGGCAGCAAACCGCACCGTCACCCCCGGGTGGGTCTAATTGGGTTGCTGGGCCGCGCGCAGCCGATCATGCTTCCGTATCGCGCATGCACGGAACAACGCCTCTCCTGCTCGGGAGGAGACCAACGCGCGCTGGAGGAAGATGCGATGTCCCCCGCGAGCGACCCGGTGCAAAGCCTCAAGTGCGCCTACGCGCAGTGGAGCGAGTCGAAGGGCCAGGATGTCCAGTGCTGGATGGACATCCTGGCTGAGGACGCAACCCTCGCATCCCTGGCCGACGGATCTGCCGAGATGCCGTTCACGGCGCAGCGCAGCACCCGTAGCGACATCCTGGGCTACCTCGAAGGCCTCAGGGCTGATTGGGAGATGATCACGCACGACATGAACGACTTCGTGGCGGAACGGGACCAAGTAGTCGTGATCGGCAACGTGTCCTGGCGCAACAGGGCGACCGGGAAGGTCGCGAGCACCCGCAAGGTCGATCTCTGGCGCTTCTCGAACGGCCGCGCCGTCGCTTTTGAGGAGCTCTACGACACAGCTCAGACCTACGCAGCCGCGCTGCCCGATCCGGCGTAAGACTAGCCAGGCATGAGACGCCACGCAGCGGCCCTCCTCGCGGCGATCCTGGAGCTTGGCTGCCGTCCTGCTTGGTCGGACGACGCGCTGGAGCGGGTCGTGAACGGTCTCTCCTTCAGTTCGTGGAGAAGTCCCTCTCGGACTATGCCGTTCCGGGTGTCGTTGCGAGGGACGAACAGGATGCCGAACTCGTGGCAGCGGAAGCCGGTGGTGCGGGAGCGCAAGCCGAAGCATTGCGCGAGCTTTCAGACGAAGAGGTCTTGAAGCATGGCCTCGACCTGCAGGAGCACGGCAGTGTGAGGGTGCTTCCCATTCTGAGCCTCTGAGATGCACACCCAATGGCTCTCCAACGGCAAAGTGGGAGTCAGATTGAGGACAACGCGTGTCCTCTCCCCAATTGTTCGGCAGAGTTTGATGGATGGCGTGAATGGGCAGCCGAATGATCGGCACGACCCGTCAACCTGCCTTCACGCGACCGCCTGCACCCGCTCGGAGTCTCGCCCAGTATCGTCGTTTGTTAGAAACGTCAGCGTCGCCTCGAGAAAATGCTCCGGCGCCTGCAGCTGTGGAACATGGGCGCAGCCGGGCAGGATCATGAGCCTCGCATCCGGCAGACCCGCGGCGAGCTCCCGTGACATCGCGGGCGGCGTGGCCTCATCCTGTTCGCCGACGAGCACCAGGACCGGAACATCGACTTTCGTGAGATCAGGGCGCAGATCAAGACCAGCCAGTGCTTCGCACGCCGCGCGGAAGACCGCGGGATCGGTTCGGAGGAATGCCGCGAGTCGCTCCTGCATCAGCTCCGGATGAGCTGCCTGAAAGTCCGGTGCGAAGAGCCGGCGCATCGCTGTCTCGGAGAGGGCGCTCAGACCCTTCGCGCTCGATACGGCTGCCATGGTGCGGAAGGCTTCCCGACCCTGTTCCGAGAAGCAGGCACCACAATCGGCGAGAACCAGACGGCTCACGAGGCCAGGATGCCGGATGACCATCTGAAGCGCGACGAAGGCGCCGAAGCCGTTGCCTAGCACGATCGGCCGATGGGATCCCTTCAAGTCTCGGACGGCCTCCGCCATGCGGTCTGCTATCGGTTCAAGTCCGCCGGTCACCGCCTCCGATGCGCCGAAGCCCGGCAGGTCCGGGACGATCACTTGAAAGCTCTCCGCGAGCTGCCCTGTGATCCGGTCGAAGCTCGATCTGTCGGCGAGCAGCGAGTGGAACAGGAGGAGCGGTTCGCCCGATCCGTGGACTTCCGCCGCGATCCGTCCGCCTGCGAGCCTGATCTGCATCCCCTTCTCCCGACCTGTCCGGCAGGCTTCCCCGCGTGGGGTGCTGGCCGCAAATACCCGTTGACGTGATATTTCACGACTGCGATGTTGAGGCAACCTGATCAGGTCAGAGCCGTGCTTCTTCGCGACAACATCTACCAGGCTATCCGCTCCGAGATCCTCGCCTGCCGCATGCCTCCGGGCGCCGAGGTGCGCGAGCAGGAACTCGCCGAGCGCTACGCCGTGAGTCGGCAGCCTGTGCGCGAGGCGCTGCTTCGTTTGGAGCACGAGCGTTTGGTCACGGTCCATGCGCGACAGGGATATCAGGTGAACCCGATCTCGATCGCAGACGCGCGCGATCTAATCCAGTTTCGCCTTCTGATCGAGCCTGCCTGCGCCGGGGACGCTGCCGAGTCAGGATCGGCTGAGGCGCTCGCTGCGCTCGACGCCTTCCGAACGCTCGACGAGGGCACCGACTTCATCGACTACAATCGCGCCTTCCACACGGCCTTGGCGCAGGCCTCCGGCAGCCGGCGCATGGCCGCGACAGCGCGGGACCTGATTGAGCAGGCTGACCGCCTCGTGCGGGTCAGCCTCGCCGCCATCAAGGGCCGGGAGCCGGCCCAGCTCATCGCGGAGCATGCCGAGATCATCGACGCCGTGCAGAGGCGCGATGCCCGAATGGCCCGCCGCCTCGTGCGCGAGCACGTCGCGCAGGCGCAGCGCCGCATCATTCAGGCGCTCGAACGCAGCGCCGTCATCCGGTGAGGGAGAGAACGCCATGAACATGGTCACGAGACCGGATCTCGCCGTCGAGACGCGCGGCAACTTCGTGGATGGTCGCGAGATCGAGGCCGGCGACGGCACGTTGATCGACGTGCGCAATCCCGCCACCGGCGCGGTCATCGCCCGGATCCCGAACTCGACCGAGGCTGATGTCGATCGTGCCATGCGCAGCGCCCGCGCAGCCTTCGAGTCGAAGGACTGGGGCGGCATGGACAACCGCGCCCGCGCGAGGCTGGTCAACCGCGTCGCTGACGCCTTCGAGGCGAACCTCGACACGCTCTATCGCCTCGAGACCCTCAACAACGGTCGCCCGATCAACGAGACGCGCGCCCAGCTCTCGCGCCTGCCGGATTTCTTCCGCTACGCTGCTGGCCTCGCCCTGTCGCGGCGTGATGCGGTGATCCCCGTCGAGGGTGCTTACCTGAACTATACCCGGCGCACGCCAATCGGGGTGGTGGCGAACTGCACGCCCTTCAACCACCCTCTGATGATCCTCTGCAAGTCGCTGGCGGTCGTGCTCGCCACCGGTTGCACCACCGTCGTCAAGCCGTCCGAATACACCCCGCTGACGACTCTCAAGCTCGCACAGATCTTCACTGAGGCCGGGCTGCCGGGAGGCGTCTTCAACATCGTGCTGGGCCTTGGCCCGACCACGGGGCGGCATCTTGCCGAGCACCGCGACATCAACAAGCTCGTCCTCACCGGGGGCACTGAGGCCGGGCGGATTGCCGGCAGCGCCGCGGCCAAAGTCTTCGCCCACCAGACGATGGAGCTCGGCGGCAAGACCCCCGTCATGGTCTTCGATGACTTCGACCTCGACCAGGCGGTGAACTACGCCGCCTTCGGCGCTTTCATCGGTGCGGGCCAGACCTGCGTCTGCGCGAGCCGCCATCTCGTGCAGGCCTCGATCTACGACGCCTTCGTGGAGAAGCTCGCTGCCAAAGCCAAGAGCATCCGCATCGGCGATCCCTTCGATCCCGCGACACAGCTCGGTCCCGTCATCTCGGCCAAGCAGCGCGACCGGGTGCTCGCTTATGCTGGCTACGGACGCTCGGAAGGCGCGCGGGCGGTGGCCGGCGGCCAGGCCGCACAGATCGCGGGCGGCGAGGAAGGCTACTTTGTCGAGCCCACCGTCTTCGCTGACGTGCGCTCCGACATGCGCATCTTCCAGGAAGAGGTGTTCGGGCCCTTCACCAGCGTCACGCCATTCAAGGACGAGGCCGAGGCGCTGCGGCTCGCCAACGACTCACCGTTCGGGCTCGCGGCCGCGGTGCGCACACGCGATGTCGCCCGAGCGCACCGAGTTGCCGCAGCGGTGAAGGCGGGGATCGTCTGGATCAACGATCACCATCGTCTCGACCCCGCATCCCCGTGGGGCGGCGTCGACGACAGCGGTCTCGGGCGCGAGTGCGGACTCGAGAGCTTCGACGACCACTTCAACATCAAGAGCATCATGGTCGCGACGCATGACGCTCCGTTCGACTGGTATCGCGACACCGCGGGCCAGCGCCGACTCAATTGATGATTTGATCTGGATGGAGGGCTGAAGGCCCGCGTCAGACGGGCGCTCTCCGCTCCGGGGTCTCTTTCGCGGAGGAAACGCCATGACGTCACTCGTCAATGCAGGAGGCCGGCTTGACCGGCTTCCGATCGGCCCGTTCCACTACAGGATCATGTGGCTGATCGGCATCGGGATGTTCTTCGACGGCTTCGATATCTACATCGCGGCCACTGTTCTCGGCGCGACGCTGAAGAGCGGCTTCTCGACCCTGCCGGAGAACGCACTCTTCGTCTCGGCGACCTTCATCGGGATGATGAGCGGCTCGTTCCTGACGGGCTTTCTCGGAGATCGCTTCGGTCGACGCTTCACCTACCAGGCCAATCTCCTCGTCTTCGGTCTCGCAGCAATCGCCGCAGCGTTCGCGCCGAACATGGCGACCTTGATCGTCCTTCGGTTCATCATGGGCGTCGGTCTCGGTGCGGAGAACGTCGTCGGCTACTCGACCATGACCGAGCTCGTCCCGGCCCGATCGCGCGGACGCTGGCTCGGCCTGATGGCAGTGTTCGTGGTGACCGGCCTGCCGGTCGCCTCGCTCGTCGGCTATGTCGTGATCCCGATCTTTGGCTGGCGCGCGATGTTCGTGCTCGGCGGCCTCGGTGCGCTCGGCGTGTGGTATCTGCGCAAGAGCCTGCCGGAGTCGCCGCGCTGGCTCGAGGCGGTCGGGCGGACCGAGGAAGCCGAGACGCTCCTGCGCAAGATTGAGGATGAGGCTGCCCGCGGCGGTGTCCTGCCGCCGCCCACCCCAATCACGGCACCAGCTCCGAAGGTCGCTTTCGCCACGCTGTTCCGGCCGCCGCTGCTCGGGCGCGTGATTGTCGGCTGCATCTGCCTCATCGTGATCAACACGCTGCTCTACGGTTTCGTGACCTGGCTGCCGACCTTTTTCATCAAGCAGGGCCTGAGCGTCGCCACCTCCTTCGGCTACTCGCTGCTGATGGGCCTCGGCGCCCCGGTCGGCAGCGCCATCGGCGCGCTGACCGCGGATCGCTGGGGCCGCAAGCCGACGATCGTCGGCGCTTCGGCGGCGGCCATCCTGTTCGGGATCCTCTATCCGCTGACCTCCGATCCCTGGCTGCTGCCGCTCGTCGGCTTCGGCCTGACGGTGCCGATCTACGTGCTCGTGGCGCTCCTGTTCGGCATCTACATCCCGGAGCTCTTCCCGACGGAGGTACGCCTGCGCGCCTCGGGCCTGTGCAACACCTTCGGCCGCGGCGCGACGATCATCACGCCGTTCATCGTCGTGTCCCTGTTCCAGACCTACGGGATCGGCGGCGTCATGGTGCTGATGATCGGCCTGCTCATCCTCCAAATCGTCACGGTGCTGACCCTCGGCGTCGAGCCGCGCCAGCAGAGCCTTGAGGACATAAAGCCCCTCATTGACGCCGAGATCCGCGAAGGCACGGCTGCCGTCGCCCAGCGCGGCCTCGCCTGAAGGCGGCGCCGTCGTTCAGGAGCCGTGCCCAGCAGAACGTCGCGGGCACCGGCACGGGCCGGGGATCGCCGACGCGCTTTCTACGCGACCTGTCGCTGTCGAAATGCCGCGACCCACTGTTGCGCTGTCTGTGCGCCGGAGACAGCCCACTGCTGATCGACGATGAAGAAGGGCACGCCGCTGATCTGCATCTCGGCTGCCTGGGCCTCGACGCTCACGATGAGCGCGCGCAGCTCGAGGCTACCCAGGGCTGCCAGCGCCGCCTGCCGGTCGAGACCCACTTCTTCAGCAACGTCCAAGAGGACCTTCTCTTCGCCAACGTCGCGGCCCTCCTCGAAGTAGGCCCGGAACAGAGCTTCGACGAGTGCGTCTCCCCTGCCCTGCTGCCGAGCGGCCGCGATCAGCATGTGTGCCTTCCGCGTGTTGGGTGTGCGCGGCATGCGGTCGAACGCGAAGGCGATGCCCTCGGCTCGTCCGAGTTCGGTCATCTGGGCATCGAGGTCAGCGCTGCGCTCGGCGCCGAACTTCCGTGCACGGTAGATGAAGCGCTCGATGCCCTCTGCCGGCATGTCGGGATTGAGCTCGAAGGGCAGCCACTCGACCGTGGTGCTCTCGCCTAGCCCGAGCTGGTCGAGGGCACGTTCGAGCCGGCGTTTGCCGAGGTAGCACCACGGGCAGATCACGTCGGAGAACACGGAGATGGTCAGCCGCACGGCGTGCTCCTTCCTGTGCCGGGCTCGGGGCAATAGGCTTTCCACATCGAGGCGCCCACCGGATCGTGCAAGTCGACGGCGTCAGCTCGCGCTACCCGGTCCATCACCCAGAGAGATCGTCCGCTCGATGACGTGCTCAAGCGGCGCGTTCTCGGCCGTGAGAGTCATGCGCAGCTTCAGCGTGCCGCCTTGGACGAGACCGTCGCGCGCTACGCGCTCGATCTCGCGTTGAGAGGTGACGCCGACCTCCTTCAGGAACTTGCGCAGCTCAATGTTGAAGCGGTCCTCGTCCATAGCGTTTCCTCCACGTGTGAATGCTCGTCGTTAACTCGCGGAGCCGGCGTTCTGTGCGGTGATCGTTTCGGGTCGCATGCCGGTCGTGGTGCCCCGCGTAAGGCTGGTGGAAGGATGCCAGCGCTGAATGGCCTCACAGATTCGCGAGGTTGGCCGCTGGCGGGCATCTTGGCTGTTTCTGCTCAAGGGGGCCGGAGAAGCTGATGCCGCTGTGTGTTACCCTGAGGCGACTTCTGTTGAGCTGTGGTCTGCAGCACCTCAGAGGAGCCGGAGCAACAGTCTCGACCGCGGGGTTCAGGCTGGCCGGGAGCGCGCAGCGCGACCGTGACCTGACCGGTATTTGGACCGGGCCAGTTGCGAGGCTACTGCATGGTAGCCGTCATGGGTAGCCGGAAGGCCAGATCCGGGAGGGTGACGGGCGCGGGTGTTCGGTAGCCCAGCGAGGAATGCGGCCGGACGCGGTTGTAGGTGTTCTGCCAAAGACCGATCACGATCTGCGCTTCTTTCAGCGAGTAGAAGATCTCCTGCTTCAGGCACTCGTCGCGATAGCTCTGCTCGGAGATCGCCGCCTCATTGCAGGCGAGCGCCAAGCTCTTGCCCTGTGCGGTCTGTACCTCGATCTGGCGCAGCTTGAGCACCACCTGCTCCGCGCTCGTCTTCTGACCTCGCTTCATCCTCGGCTCCTCCGGTCCTGGCTGATCCTCCCAATCAGCCCGATCCTAAGCCAGCCGGTCAGGTCACACTTCGGACAAGCCGATGGCGTCAACTCTGAGTCCCCAGTCTCTCACCCAGGCCTGAATGTGAGCGCGAACCGAGCCGTGCTGCTCGCGGGCATGGCAGCCTTTCTCGCGCTCGCCGCCCTGATCCTCGTTTTCCGCCGCTGAAGCAGTCGCCGTGCCTGCCGGTAGATGTTGCAAACACTGCCGTTTCGGATCGGGAAGTGCCACACGTTCGGATCGTGTTGTGCTCTCAGCAGCGCCGCGCTGTTACGAGCACTGGGGACCGCATCTCGTGCATCCAGGGCGAATAGCCGACGCGCTTGAAGAAGCCGCCGAATGTCATGAAGCCGCTGTGCTCGGCAGCCTCCAAGCCAGTGTGGCGCCGATCAGCGCTACTACTGCCACAAGACTCATCACGCCGGCCAGGCCTGCAAGCGGGTAGAGAATCGCGCCGCCCGTCACGCCGAGGCTGCCACCGAGGAAGGTGCACGCGTTGATCAAACCCGAGCTCTGGCCCGCGGCCTCGGGCGGCAGCGCCGCGAGGGCGAGGCGCGGTGCGGTAGCGTAGGGCACGGCAAGACCAGCTCCGAACAGGAATAGACCGACACCGAGTATCCCATTCGAGCGGTAATGCGCCGCCGCGGTGATCACCCCGCAGGCGAGGGCGACCACGATGAGCGCGCCCGAGAGCGCGCCGGCCGAACCGAGCCGACGCACTACGCGGGGCGCGAGCCGGGCCAGGACGAACAGGCCAATGCTCAGGGGCAGGAGCATCAGCCCTGCACCGACCGGCGTCAGCCCTAGCCCCGCGGCGTCCTGCGCGTCGATGTTGAAGTAAAGGAGTGTCGACAGGATGCAGAACATGGCCACCGCTCCAATCGCGGCGGCCCGCAGGAAGAGCGGGGAGCGGCGGACCTGGGCGAGATTCACGAACGGGTCGGCGGTGCGTCGCTCCACGCGCACGAACAGGGCGGAGGCCGCGACCATCGCGGCGAGCGGGAGTGCGACGTGAATCGGCGCCTGCCCCACCCGCGGCAGGCCATTCAGCGTGAGGACGGCCGACACCATCAGGGCCGCCAGCAGGAGGAACCCGCCGGCATCGACGTGGGACCGGCGCGGCGTCGCGGGCGCTTCTTCCGCCCGGGCGGTCACAAGCCCGATCGCCGCGGCGATGAGGACGGCGGCGGTGCACCCGAACACGCTGCGCCAGCTGAGGACATGCGTCAGCGCGCCGCCGACGAGTGGTCCGAGGCTGAATCCCAGCATGAGCGCGCCCGCCCAGGCACTTAGGGCGGCGGCGCGGCGCGAGAGGTCAGCCGCCTGCCCGATGCAGGAGAGCGTGGCAGGCACGGCGAGGGCCGCCCCCAGTCCCTGCACGGCGCGCCCGACCAGAAGCAGTCCGGGCCCTGTCGCCGTGGCGATCGCCACCGAAGCGCCGCCGAAGAGGAGTAGGCCTGCAAGCGCGACGCGCCGCGCCCCAACCCAATCCGAAGCCTTCCCGCCCAGGATGATGCAGGCGGCGGCGGTGAGCAGGTAGCTGTTCACCGCCCAGGTCACCTCCCCTGGGTCGAGGACAAGATCCGCGCGCATGGTCGGCAGCGCGGCCATGATAGCCGTGCCGTTGACGCCGACGGCGAGCATCCCGAGGCAGCACGCCAAAGGAATGCGGGGATCTCGGGCAGCGGCGGCCGCGCTCACACAGACGCTCCGGGGTTTCGCCCGCTGAGGAACAGCGACGGATCGTGGTCGGTGTGGAACAATTCCGGACGCCTCCCGAGCGGCCGACCGGGACCGCGAGCCTGCAGCGTCTGTCACGCGGACGAGCTTAGAATTGCTGAGGTCAGCTCCAATCGTCGAGCCAAAAACGCGTCAGGCCCAGGTCAGTCCCTTTCTCGACACTTCTATAATCCAATCGACAGGTCGGCCGATCTCTGGTCGCGTGACCTAGTGGATCTTGTGGTCCTCTCCGGGCAGGAGGGTGAGCATGATCCCAGCGACGTGCGCGTGCAGGCGGCAGAACTGCCCGGCTGGGGCAATGATTGCGTCTATTCGGCAGCCCCGAAGACCTGCGCGGCCGGCGCGATAACTACGTAGCCACCGCAGGGCGCTTGTGCTGTGATCACCGCGCTGGCGACGCCCCAGATGAACCGGCCGCGCCGATCCTGCGCCACCACGGGGCCGCCGGAATCGCCGAGGCACAGGCGCGCCCCGCTCACTCGAGCGATGGTCAGGCCCGTGCTCGACGCCGCGACCGGGACCAGGCCTGCTGTGCGCAACTGCCCGACGGAGCGCCCCGAGAGCCCAACCCCCGCGACCCGCAGCGCGGAGGGCACGCGGCGCGGATCGGACGACAGGGGCACCGGGCGCCGGTCCCGCACCGGCGCCGACAGACGCAGGACCGCGAGATCCAGCGAGAGATTCGCGAGGCTGACGCCCCCCGCCTGGGCGGGGAGATCGCCAGGATCCGGGCTGTAGCGCGCCGCGACGCGGGCGACGTAGACGGGCTTCACCGGTCCGCTGCCGCGATAGAACACCACCAGGGCGCCGAGCGGATCGCCATTGACGCAATGCGCCGCGGTCAGGACGAGGTCGGGGGCGATCAGGACGCCCGAGCAGCGGGTGAGGCGCAGCGTCTCCCCGGGCTGGGTCAGGGTCCCGATACCGACGGTCGCCCGTGCCAGCGGGTCCCCGGCCCGCGCAGGCGCGCCGCCCTCGATGGCGGCGGCGGGACTGAGACTTAAACAGGAGATCAGGAGGCTGAGACAGAGGCCGGTGCCAAGGCGCCGGACCAGCGCATGCAGGTAGGTGAGAGACCCCGTCCCAGATGGCTCCCATTCGCGGATGAGACGGCCGGCTCAATGGCATTGGCGTGCCCACAACTTTGCTCCGATCGCCCCCAGGGGGCGAAGCCGGCGCAAGGCCGCACCGCATACCCTTCGGAGTGCTGGGCAAATGATGAGGGCCGCCTACGGCCTGTTAGCTCTTGAGCCAGTCCAGAGCGGCTGCGAGCGAGAGAACGCCCATGAAGCTTGAAGCTGTCTTCTCGTAGCGGGTTGCGATGGCA
>NZ_JBAWTG010000128.1:0-13065 GCF_037106235.1 Methylobacterium nigriterrae
ACGCGTTCGCGTGGTTTCCGCGGCGTCCCGCGTCACCCTGGCGCGACACGCTCCGGCCATGTCCCCGGCGCCGAAGGCGCGCGGGGCCGTTCCCGCGCGCGCGGGCGCCCCTTGCGCGGCCGGCCGGGGACGGGGCAAAGCGGAGCCGGCGGCGCGCCGGCATTGCTCGGGCGCGGCCGGCCCTTATCTCGTCCGGGCGGGGCCTTGCTCACCGGGCGGGGCCTTGCCCACCGGGCGGGGCCTTGCCCACCGGGCGGGGCCTTGCCCAGACGTCATGTCGAGGAGTTCACGATGCCGAAGGCGATCCGGATCCAGGAATACGGCGGCCCCGAGGTCATGACATACGAGGACGTGCCGCTGGCCGAGCCCGGGCCCGGCCAGATCCGGGTGCGGCAGCGGGCGATCGGCGTCAACTTCATCGACATCTACTTCCGCTCCGGCGCCTACAAGGCCGCGCAGCTGCCCTTCACGCCCGGCAAGGAGGGGGCCGGCGAGGTGACGGCGGTGGGCGAGGGCGTGACCGGCTTCCGGATCGGCGACCGCGTCGCCTACGGCTCGGCCGAGGGCACCTACGCGGAGGAGCCGGTCATCGCCGCGAGCGCCGCCGTGCACGTGCCGGAGGGCGTCGACGACGCCACCGCGGCGGCCATGATGCTCAAGGGCCTCACCGCCGAGTACCTGCTGCACCGGGTCTACCGGGTGAAGCCCGGCGACACGATCCTGTTCCACGCGGCCGCCGGCGGCGTCGGCCTGATCGCCTGCCAGTGGGCCAGGCACCTCGGCGCCACGGTGATCGGCACGGTGGGCAGTCAGGAGAAGGCGGAGCTCGCCCGGGCCCACGGCTGCGACCACGTCATCCTCTACCGCGACGAGGACTTCGCCAAGCGGGTGCGCGAGATCACCGACGGCCGGGGCGTGCCGGTCGTCTACGACGGCGTCGGCAAGGCGACCTTCCCGGGCTCCCTCGACTGCCTGTCGCCGCTCGGCACCTTCGTGAGCTTCGGCTCGTCCTCGGGCTCGATCGACGCCTTCGACATCGGCATCCTCGCCCAGAAGGGCTCTCTCTACGCGATCCGCCCGACCCTCTTCACCTTCTCGAGCCAGCGCCCGGTGCTCGACGCCATGGCCGAGAATCTGTTCGGCGCGGTCCGGAGCGGGGCCGTGAAGATCCCGGTCCATGCCCGGTACCGGCTCGCGGAGGCGCAGCAGGTGCACCGCGACCTCGCCGGGCGCCAGACCACGGGCTCGACCGTGATGGTCCCCTGACACCGGGATCACAGGATGGGATGATCCGGGGATCGCGGGATCCCCGGATCCGCCGAGCCCGGGAGGCCGGCTTGCACCTCGCGCCCGACGACGTGCTCCTCGTCATCGACGTGCAGGTCGATTTCCTGCCCGGCGGGCGGCTTCCCGTGCCGGGGGGCGACGCCGTGGTCGCGCCGATCAACCGGCTGATCGCCCGCTTCCCCCACGTCGTCGTCACCCAGGACTGGCACACGCCGGGCCACGCCTCCTTCGCGGGGAGCCATCCGGGCCGGGCGCCCTTCGAGACGGTCGACCTCGCCTACGGCCCGCAGGTGCTCTGGCCGGAGCATTGCGTGCAGGGCACGGCAGGCGCCGCGCTCGCCCCCGGCCTCGAGGCCACCCGGGCCGAGCTCCTGATCCGCAAGGGCCACGCGCCCGGCGTCGACAGCTACTCGGCCTTCCTGGAGGCCGACCGCGCGACCCGCACGGGGCTTGCCGGCTACCTGCGGGAGCGGGGCCTGAGGCGGCTCTTCCTGTGCGGCCTCGCCACGGATTTCTGCGTGCTCTGGAGCGCGCTCGACGCGCGGGAGGCGGGCTTCGAGGCCTACGTGGTGGAGGACGCGGTGCGGGGCATCGACCGGGAGGGCTCGCTCGATCGGGCCTGGGCCCGGATGGAGGCCGCCGGCGTGCGCCGGGTCGCGAGCGCCGGGATCATCGCGAGCGCCGGGATCACCGGATCCTAGGATCGCGGGATACCCGGATCCCGGGAGAGGCGGACCGACGCAGCCTCCGGATCGGGCGCGCCCGGCCCGCGTTGGTCGGGGAGAGCAACCCGGACCGAGCGACCCCGACAAGGAGCCCGCATGTCGACGAAACACGCCAAGACGGACCGCCCGACCGATGCCGACCTGAAGGGCAACCCGGGCATCGGCAGCTCGAAGGGCATGACGATATCGGGCGGGGACCCGGAGGACCTCGAGGCCGACTCGACCTTCGAGGGCGACGTCGAGAACGAGACCACGCCGGAGGGCGGGATCGATCCGAACCACCGGCCGCGCAAGAACCGGTAGAAGCCGATCTGCCGGTGACGGGATGATGCGCGCATCCCGCCCGCTTCCTCGGCTGCCCGCGAGCGGCAGCCCCCAGGACGAGCGTCGGGCGGGAGAAGGCGAGCGGCGGCCCCTACGCCACCGTGCCGTGCAGGTCGTAGGCGTCGGCGCCCTCGATCCTCACCGTGACGATGTCGCCCGGCCGCACCGGGCGGCGGAAGGCGACGTGCACCGTCCCGTCGATCTCCGGGGCGTCGTACTTCGTGCGTCCCCGCGCGACGGTCGGGCCCGCCTCGTCGATGATGACGGGCAGGCGCTTGCCGATCCTGGCCTTCTGCAGGCGCAGCGACACGGCCTGCTGCGTCTCCATGAAGCGGCGCTTGCGCTCGGCCTTCACCTCGGGCGGGATCAGCTCGGCCACGTCGTTGGCGGCCGCCCCCCGCACGGGCTCGTATTCGAAGCAGCCGACCCGCTCGAGCCTTGCCTCCCGGATCCAGGCCAGAAGCTCCTCGAACTCGGCCTCGGTCTCGCCGGGGAAGCCCACGATGAAGGTCGAGCGGATGGCGAGGTCCGGGCAGGCCTCGCGCCAGCGGCGGATGCGCTCCAACTGCTTCTCTTGGTTGCCGGGCCGGCGCATGCGCTTCAGCACGGACGGGCTCGCGTGCTGGAGCGGCATGTCGAGGTAGGGCAGGACCCTGCCCTCGGCCATCAGGGGGATGACCTCGTCCACATGGGGGTAGGGGTAGACGTAGTGGAGCCGCACCCAGGCGCCGAGATCGCCGAGCTCCCGGGCGAGGTCGGAGAAGCGGGCGCGCACCGTGCGGTCGCGCCAGGGGCTCTCGGCGTAGCGCGTGTCGACGCCGTAGGCGCTCGTGTCCTGCGAGACCACGAGGAGCTCCTTCACGCCCGCCTTCACGAGCTTCTCGGCCTCCCGCAGCACGTCGCCGGCCGGGCGGCTGACGAGGTCCCCGCGCAGCGAGGGGATGATGCAGAACGTGCAGCGGTTGTTGCAGCCCTCCGAGATCTTCAGATAGGCGTAGTGCCGCGGCGTCAGCTTCACGCCCTGCGGCGGGACCAGGTCGAGGAAGGGGTCGTGGGCCGGCGGCACCGCCTCGTGGACGGCTGCCACCACCGACTCATAGGCCTGCGGCCCGGTCACGGCGAGGAGGTTCGGGTACCGGTCGCGGATCTCGTCGGGCTGCGCGCCCATGCAGCCGGTCACGATGACCCGGCCGTTCTCGGCCATGGCCTGCCCGATCGCGTCGAGCGACTCGGCCTTGGCCGAGTCGAGGAAGCCGCAGGTGTTGACGATGACGACGTCCGCCCCGTCGTGGCGGCGCGACAGCTCGTAGCCCTCCGCCCGCAGATGCGTGAGGATGCGCTCGGAATCCACGAGCGCCTTCGGGCAGCCGAGTGACACGAAGGAGATGCGCGGGGCGCTGGCCTTCGGGGAGGGGGATGCGGTCATGGCGGCTCGCGCGGCGCGGATCGCCGCAGGGATCGGGCGCATACCGGCCCGGCCGTGACGATCGCGAGGATCTTTCGGGATTCGGCGCGTCCTATAGCGGGATTGCGGCGCCGAGGCGAGCCTCGGGCAGGCAGGCGGGCCCCGATCCGGACGCAGGGCCGGCCGCAAGCTTTGCCGTGCCGCCCCAGGGCTTTGGCGCCGGCCTCCGCAGCACCACATGAGGGCGGGACCCGCGAGCGATGCGCCGCCGGCAGGCCGCTCCCGCGGCGAGCGGCGCGATGCCGGCTTTCCCCGCGGCATCGCCTGTGCGAGGCGTAGGCGCGGGGAGGGGCGGGCAGCAGGGCCGGCCGGAAGCGCCGTTCCCCGCGAAGGCGAGCCGCGATAGACCCGGACGATCATGTGGACCCGTGAGATCCCGTTCATCGATGCCATCGCGGCGGCCGAGCGGCTGGCGCGCCTGCCCGGCCTCGCCTTCCTCGACAGCGCGATGCATCACGACACGCTCGGGCGCGGCTCGACGGTGGCGGCCGACCCCTTCGCGCGCTTCCGCTACCGCGACGGCGGGGCGAGCCTCGACGGGAGGCCGCTGCCGGGCGGCCCGATCGAGGCCCTGCGCGCCTGCCTGGCGCCCTACCGGCTCGCTCCCGACCCCGATGCCCCCTTCCCCGGCGGCGCGATCGGCTACCTCGCCTACGATCTCGGCCAGTCGCTCGAGCGCGTCGCCGTCCCGCCCCGGCGCGCCGGCCTGACCGACGACATCGCCGTCAACCTCTACGACACGGTCCTGGCGATCGACCACGAATCCGGCACCTGCCGCCTCGTCGCCACCGGCTTCCCGGAGACCGAGCCCGCGGCCCGCCAGGCGCGGGCCGAGGCGCGGCTTTCCGCCTTCGCGCGCCTCCTCGCATCCCCGGCCGAGCCGGGCCCGGCTCGGCAGCATGCGGCACCGCTTGCCTGGCGCTCGAACTTCGACCGGCAAGCCTATGAAGCGGCCGTGGAAAAGGTGCGCGACTACATCCGGGCCGGCGACATCTACCAGGCGAACATCGCCCAGCGCTTCTCGGCCGCGCTGCCGCCGGGCTTCGACCCCTTCGCGCTCTACCACCGCCTGCGGGAGACGAACCCCGCGACCTTCGGCGCCTATCTGGCCTTCGAGGGCCTCACGGTCGCCTCGAGCTCGCCCGAGCGCTTCCTGAAGCTCGACGGCCGCCAGGTCGAGACGCGTCCGATCAAGGGCACGGTGCGGCGCGTGGCCGACCCGGAGGCCGACCGGGCGCTGGCGGCTGCGCTCCAGGCGACCCCGAAGGAGCGGGCCGAGAACATCATGATCGTGGATCTCCTGCGCAACGACCTCTCGCGCATCTGCGAGCCGCACAGCGTCACCGTGCCGGTGCTCTGCGGCCTGGAATCCTACGCCTCGGTCCACCATCTCGTCTCGGTGGTCACCGGGACGCTGCGGGAGGGCATGGACGCCCTCGACCTGATCGCCGCGACCTTCCCGGGCGGCTCGATCACCGGAGCGCCGAAGCTCAGGGCCATGGACATCATCACCGAGATCGAGGGCGACGCGCGCGAGCTCTATTGCGGCGCGATCGGCCGGATCGGCTTCGACGGGTCTCTCGACACCGCGATCGCGATCCGGACCGTGTTCATGAACGGGCGCGAGGCCGTGCTGCAGGCGGGCGGCGGCGTGACGCTCCTGTCCGATCCGGCCTCGGAATACGAGGAGACCCTGACCAAGGCCGCCCGCGTCTTCGAGGCCTTCGAGGGCGCGCCATGATCCTCGTCATCGACAATTACGATTCCTTCGTCTTCAACGTGGTCCGCTACCTCGAGGAGCTCGGCCAGACGGTCCGCGTCGTGCGCAACGACGCTCTCGACGTCGCCGGCATCCGGGCGCTGGCGCCGGAGGCGGTGGTGATCTCGCCCGGCCCCTGCACCCCGGCGGAAGCCGGGATCTCCCTGCCGGCGATCCGGGAATTGTCGGGCGAGGTGCCGATCCTCGGGGTCTGCCTCGGGCACCAGGCCATCGGCGCGGCCTTCGGCGGCCGGGTCGAGCGGGCTCTGCGCCCGCTCCACGGGCAGGCGACGCCGGTGACGCACGCGGGCAGGGCGCTCTTTGCCGGCCTGCCGGCCCCGATGCAGGTCGGGCGCTACCACTCCCTCATCGTCGCGCCCCAGCCAGGGATGGAGCGCCGGCTCTCGGTCGACGCGGTCTCGGCCGAGGGCGAGGTGATGGCCCTGTCCCACCGGGAGCATCCGACCTACGGCATCCAGTTCCACCCGGAATCGGTGCTGACCGAGAACGGGCACGCCCTGTTCGACAATTTCCTCGGCCTCGCCCGGCGCTGGCGCGCGGGGCAGGGGCGGATCTCGCGAGAGGCTGCCCGCGATGCTGTGGCTTGACGGGCAGCTCGTCGAGGGCGGCCCGGTCCCCTTCGACCTCGGCGACCGCGGCCTGCTTCTCGGCGACGGCGTCTTCGACACCGCCCTCGCCCTGAACGGGCGCGTCGCCTTCGCGGCCGCCCACCGGGACCGCCTCGTCGCGGCCGCCGCGAGCCTCGGCTTCGCGGTCGCACCGGAGCGGATCGAGGAGGCCATGCAGGCGCTCGCGGAGCGCTTCGCGCGGGCCGCGATCCGCACCACGGTCACCCGCGGCCCGGGCCCGCGCGGCCTCAGGCCGCCCTCCGACCCGCGCCCCGTCGTGTTCGCCGGGGCGGCGCCGTCACCGGCCGGCCTTGCGGGCGCTCCCTTGCGGCTCCTGCCGGCGGAGATCCGCCGCAACGAGACTTCCCCGGCCTCGCGCCTGAAGACGCTCGGCTACCTCGACGCGGTCCTGGCTGCCCGCGCGGCCGCCGCGGAGGGGTTCGACGAGGCCCTGTTCCGCAACACGCGCGGCGCCGTGGCCTGCGCCGGCACCGGCAACCTGTTCGCGATCCTCGGGCGGGACCTCGTGACGCCGCCACTCGCCGACGGCGTGCTGCCCGGGATCGTGCGCGCCGAGGTCCTGCGCCTCGCTCCCGCCTGCGGGTTGGCGGGCCAGGAGCGGTCCCTGCCGCTCGCCGAGTGGCTGCGGGCCGACGCCGTGCTCCTGACGAACTCCCTGCGGCTCCTCGCCCCCGTCGCGGCCATCGGCGCAACGAGCTTCGACAGCGCCCGCCACCCGGCCGTCTTGCAGCTCGCGACGGCGCTCCGCGAGCGGATCGCGGCGGATTGCGGCGTTCCGGCCGGCGCGGTCGCGTGACGGGGCAGGGCCCCCGAATCTGGCTGCGCCGCGCCCTGATCCTGCTCTACGGGCTCGTCGGCTCGGTCCATGTCTGGTCGCCCGGCACGCTCATGCCGATCATGCCGGGCTGGGTCCCCGAGCCGCGCCTCGTCATCCTGGCCACCGGATTCTGCGAGATCGCGGGCGCTCTCGCCCTGATGCTGCCGCGGCTTCGGCGCGCGGCGGGTCTCGGGCTCGCGCTCTACGCGATCTGCGTCGTCCCGGCCAACGTCAAGCAGGCGCTCGAGGGCATCCACGTGGCGGGCCTGCCGGATTCCTGGTGGTATCACGGCCCCCGCCTCGCCTTTCAGCCGGTGCTCGTCTGGGTGGCGCTCTACGCGTCCGGGTGGATGGACTGGCCGATCCGAAGGCGTGGGGAGGCCTGAGCGCCGATTTTCAGGTGGCCGCGTCCCCGATGGCGCGGCTCGGCGAAGATGCACGGATCAGCCCCGAACGGCGCGGGACGAGCCGCGAAGCGGGCCAGGATTTGCAATCAAGCTTACAACTTTCGCGAGTTATTCCCGGCTCTGATCCCTGCATGACGCCGGTCGGCGAAGTCGAGCTCGAGGGTCCGGGAATCGTCGCTACGCACCACGATCCGATATCATCCTGCAATCGTGACGGGCGGGTACAACTTCAGCGTTTCGCGGCAATGTCATCGCGGCGTAGCGCGAAGTCTGATACAGTCGAAGACATGCCGAAGCGTCGCGATACCGGCCGATCGGACGAGAGGAAACGCCCCGCGGACAATCCGCCCGAGCAGGCGGATGTCGAGCGGGCGATCGAGCTCGTGCTCAACCGTCTTCGGCCCAAGACCCGCTTCGCGCCGAAGCCGCGCCGTTTGCCGAAATCGGACGCCATGTCGGCCCCTGAAGCGAAGCCTGTCGGCACCCTTCGGGCCTGATGGCCCGGTCGGCTGCCGTCCTACGCCGTCCGCTCGGCACGCTTCACCGCGAGCCAGGCCGCCTCCATCGCGTCGAGCTCGGTCTGAGCCAGATCGAGGCCCTCGGCCTCGAGCCGAGCCGCCATGGTGGCGAAGCGGCGCTCGAATTTGCGGTTGCCGTGCCTGAGCGCGGCTTCCGGGTCGACCCCGGCATGGCGGGCGAGATTGGCGACCGAGAACAGGAGGTCGCCGATCTCCTCGGCCAGAGCCACCGGTTCGCCCACTCGGAGAGCCTCCGCCACTTCGTCGGTCTCCTCGCGGACTTTGGCGACGACCTCGCGGGCGTTCGGCCAGTCGAAGCCGTAGGCCGCCGCCGTCCGGGAAATCTTCTCGGCTCGGGTTAAGGCGGGCAGGGCATGGGCGATTCCCCCGAGCGGGTCTCCCCCTTCCCGGCGATCCGCGGCGCGGGCCCGCCGCTCGCCGGCCTTGATCGATTCCCAGAGCGCCTCGATCTCCGCCGGGTCGCGCGGCCGGACCGCGTCGGCGAGCGGCCGTCCGCTCGCGTCGAACACGTGCGGGTGCCGGCGGATCAGCTTGGCAGCGATCGCCCGCGCCACGTCGTCGAACGTGAAGGCACCGGCCTCTTCCGCCATCCTGGCATGGAACACGACCTGGAGCAGCAGGTCGCCGAGCTCCTCCTTGAGATCCGTCATGTCGCTGCGCTCGATGGCATCGGCGACCTCATAGGCCTCCTCCAGCGTGTAGGGGACGATGCTGGCAAAGGTCTGCGCGACGTCCCAGGCGCAGCCGTCGACGGGATCGCGGAGATCTCGCATCAGGCGCAGGAGGGTCTCGATCGGCGCTTCGGTCTGCGTCTCGGCCATGCCCTGGGATCTCTTCGAACGGGTCGCGGCAGCGGGAATCCTGGTGGGCATAGCGCCTTCCGAGCAGGAAGGCATCGGGGCTTTTCGAGAAGAGGGGCTGGGGAGAAGCGCGGTTTATTCCCTTCTTTCCCATTGGACAAATCTCGATCGACCGAGGTGTTCTGAATGGCGAACGCCTCGGCGCGCGCTTAGGAAAGCTATCAGAAGGGATTCTCAGAGAGTCAGTTCTGCAAGTTATAGGGGAGGGGCAAAATCGCTGCACCGGCAGAGAGATGGGTGTGATCCGCGCATCCGACTCTGCGTCGCCGCGCATGCAACTCTGCGTGAGAGCGTATCGAGATCTGCGTGCCGATCCGGGCTGGGCGCATCGGATTCGGCGTCGCCGCGCATCGGATTCGGCGCGATTCCGCGGGCCTGGCGGTGCACAGCGGGGACAAGTCCGGAGATTGCCCGCGTATGCGACTCTGCGTGGGCCGGTCCGGGCGTATCGGACTCTGCGCGGCGGGCCCCGCCCCCGCATCCGGGGAGAAGCGTGGATTGCCGGGATAAGCCGCGGGCCCCGCGAGACTCGCGGGGGGCGAATCGTGCGATGGAGGGGGCCGGCGCGCGCAATCGCGCCTCGGTACGGACCACCGGCGGTTGCGGGAGCGCGCGGGCGAGGCGATGGGGATCGAGGACAGACTGGCCGGCATCCGCGACGCCGACCTCCTGGCGGAGGTCGAGGCGGCGCGCGGCGGCTTCCTGTTCGGCGCCATCGTCGAGCACATCCTGCATCGCCAGCGCGAGCGCGACGCCGAGCGGGCGGCGAGCGGCGCCGCGGCCGACCGGCGCGCCGCCATGGGCCGCGACCAGCGCCGCCGCGACGCCGTCCGGGAGGTCATCGAGAACGAGCCGACGGCGCCCGAGAACCTGCAGCACATCCACTCGGTGCTCGCCCTGTGCGGCCTGCCCTACCGGGACCCGGGCGAGACCCGGGAGTTCTTCCGCGAGTACGGCCGCAACACGCTGAGCATCCTGGCCGGGCGCCTCAAGAGCCCGCTCACGGGCGAGATGGAGCCGCAGGGGCTGCCCTACGGCCCGAAGGCGCGCCTGGTGCTGCTGCACCTCTGCACCGAGGCCGTGCGCCAGAGGAGCCCCACCGTCGCGGTCGCCGACAGCCTCTCGGGCTTCATGCGCGAGATGGGCTTCGCGGTGACGGGGGGCGAGCGCGGCACCATCCGGCAGTTCAAGGAGCAGCTCAACCGGCTCGCCGCCTGCACCCTGCAGATCGGCCTCTGGGACGGGGAATCGCGCGCCAGCACCCTCAACGTGCCCCCCTTCCGCAGCCTCGACCTCTGGCGCGGCAACGGCGCCGAGGGCGTGGCCTGGTCGAAGACCGTGCAGTTCCACCAGGATTTCTACGACAACCTGATCCGGCACGCGCTGCCCGTCGACATCCGGGCGGCGCGGGCCTTCTCGGGCTCGGCGCGCAAGCTCGACCTGCTGTTCTGGGTCGGCTACCGGCTGCGGGCCCTGCACCGCCCGCTGCGGCTCACCTGGGACAACCTCCACGGGCAGTTCGGGGCCGAGAACGGCAGCATCCGCAGCTTCCGGCAGGCCTTCAAGGCGGATGTGGCCCACCTCGTCGAGGTCTTCCCGAAGCTGCCGCTCAGCCTCGACGACAACGGCATGCTGCTGCTGCCCGCCGATCCCGGCGCGCTGCTGGTGCCGCCGCGCCAGGGCAAGGCACAGGGCAAGATACAGGGAAAGGAGCAGGGAAAGCCGGCCCGTTCCCTGGCTTCCCCCCGTTGAACAAACCATGAAATTGCGTCGCGACGAGTCCACGGGATTTCATCATTATCCCTGTATTCCCAAGGCGAACGGAAGACCGGGTCTTCCCAAGGGCGGGGCGGACCGCTAGACCGGTCATTCCCTGAGTCGAAGGGAATACAGGAGGCGCCCGGATGGTCCCGTCGGAAGCCGAGATCGAGGCGCGGCTGGCCGAGCTGCGCCGCCAGCGCGACGCGCTCGACCGCTCGATCGCCGACCACGTGCTCTATCTCGAGCTCGGCCGCCGCCTGCGGGCGGAGCGCGCGCCGGAACCGGCGGCCGTCCCTTCGGCCCCCACCCCTTCGCCCCCGGGCTGGCCTGGGGCCATCGGCGGAGCCCGCCCAGGGCCGCGGGCGGAGGCCGGCCTCCCGGTCCAAGACGCGCCGCTCCAAGACCCGCCGCATCCCCCGCCGCATTCGTCGCCCTCGCCGCGGCCCGCCCCGGCCGCCGGCCTGCCGGTGCCGCCCGTCCCCTTCGAGGAGGATCCGGTGGCGGCGCGGCGCTACGGCCGGGCCGTGATCGAGGCGGCGCTCGGGGTGCTGGAGGAGGCGGGGCGCCCGCTCCACGCCGGCGAGATCCTGGCGCGGCTCGCCCGCCAGGGCTTCACCCTGCCGGGGCAGGACCCGGTGGCGGCCCTCAACACCCGCCTGTGGAAGCGCTCCGGCCCCGGCGGCCCGGTCCGCCGGATGGGGGACGCCGTCTACGCGCTGGCCGAGGGCTGAGAGCCGGTTGCCGCGGCAACCGCCGCTTAAGGCGGGCAGGCTAGTCTCGGGCGTCGCCCCACGCGACCGAGAAGGCAGGCTCCCCCGCGCCATGAGGCACGCTCCGGACACGATCGCCGAGGCCAGGTCCCCCGGTCTCCAGGCAAGGCTGCTCGACCAGGCCGCCCGGCTCGTCCGGATGGGGGCCTGGGAGTGCGACCTCGCGGACGAGCGGCTGACCTGGACGGAGGGCGTCTACGACCTGTTCGGCCTCGCGCCCGGCGACGCCCTCAAGCGCTCGGCGATCGCGGACCGCTATCTCGGCGCCTCGCGGATCGAGATGGAGACCGTGCGGGCCGAGGCGATCCGGAGCGGCCGCGGCTTCGTGCTCGACAGCCGGATCCGGACCTTCCGCGGGGAGGAGCGCTGGATCCGGATCTCGGCGGAGGTGGCCTGCGAGGCGGGCCGGCCGGTGCGCCTGTTCGGGGCCAAGCAGGACGTGACGGCCGAGCGGGAGGCCCTCGCCCGGCTGCGGGAGCGCGCCGACACCGATCCGCTGACGGGCCTCGCCAATCGCGGCCTGTTCGATGCGCGCTGCCGCGAGCTCGCCGGGGCCGGGCCCTGCGCCCTGGTGCTGATCGACCTCGACCATTTCAAGCGGATCAACGACCGCCACGGCCACGCCGCGGGCGATGCCTGCCTGCGCGAGGCCGGATCGCGGCTCCGGCAGGCCTTCCCGGAGGCCGCCCTCGTCGCCCGGATCGGCGGGGACGAGTTCGCGGTGCTCGTCGGGGCCCCGCTCGGCCGGGCGGGGCTCGCCGCGCGCCTCGCGCGCGCCGTCCGCGCGCTCGGCCGCCCCGTCTTCTGGGACGGCACCCGCCTGGAGACCGGCGCCTCGATCGGCGCGGCGCTGGCCGGCGGGCCGGCTCGCCGGCGCGCCGCGACGCCCTCGGCGCTGTTTGCCGAGGCCGACGCCGCCCTCTACGCCGCCAAGGCCGCCGGCCGGAACGCGGTGCGGATCTTCGGCGAGCCCGAGCCGGACCTCCGCGCCGGGCTGACGGGCTGAGACGGCCTCCGCTCGATCCCTTCGGCGCCGGTGCGGGGTCTTAGCCCTCGACCTCGTCCCGAGGTGCCGCAGCGCAGCGGAGGCCTCGAAGGAGGTTCCAGGGAGCGCAGGGGCCGCTGGCGCGGCGCCTCCGGATGAGGTCGAGGCTGGCACCGTCAGCGCCGCACCGAAGGGATCGCCCGGCGACGGTATGAGGCGGTCTCCGGCAACGGCGCGGGCAGTCCGCCGCCGCTCCCGCACGGGCGAGGCGCGCCCGATCGGGACCGGCCCGGGGACGATCGCGGGGCCGGGCGGGCTGTCGGGGCTTGCGGGAATGAGTCTTGGGATGCGTCTCGGGATGGGCCTTGGGCGGTCCGGCGGCGCGGGTGAGCGAAGCTCCCTCTCCCGTGCCGTCGGACCCGGGCTCCGGAAGCCGGCGACGCCTCGGAGCCCCGGACGCATTGAAGGCCCGGACCCCGCCCGATGGCCAGACGGGCAAAGGGCGTAGGCGCCGGGTCGAAAGGGGGAGGGCGCCGCAGGCCCGCGTGACGGTTCGGTGACGGCGACCATCGGCCAGCCTGTGGCCCCGCGGTGACGGCCCGCGCGGCCGAATCGGCCTAGGCTGTGGTGAGGATTTAACTATCTGAGCCAGATGCTGATGGCTGCGAGGGTGACGAATCCTATGAAGTTGAGGAGCAGCTTGTCGTAGCGGGTTG